>JAIRXO010000251.1 GCA_031268255.1 Spirochaetaceae bacterium | reverse complement strand
CGATACTCAATTTCATACAATACCGGTTATTCGCGGGCAAGAGAGTCTGTTTGCCCCGGTTCCGGTAATAGCGGACAGGAGTCCGGAGGAGAAAAAGGATTATGGCGAAACAGTTATTGTTCAACGAAGAGGCCCGCCGCAAACTGCTCGCGGGGGTCGAGCAAATCTCCAAGGCCGTCAAGGTTACCCTTGGCCCCAAGGGACGAAATGTCCTTTTGGACAAGAAATTTGGCGCCCCTACCGTCACTAAAGACGGGGTTTCGGTAGCCAAGGAAGTCGAACTGGCCGACCCGTATGAGAATATGGGCGCCCAGCTTCTGAAAGAAGTGGCCACCAAAACCAATGATGTGGCAGGCGACGGCACAACCACCGCCACGGTGCTGGCCTATTCACTCGTAAAAGAGGGCCTCAAATCCGTTGCCGCCGGCATGACCCCCATTGAACTCAAACGGGGTATCGACAAAGCGGTTGAAATCGCCGTAGAGGAAATTAAGAAAAATTCCAAAGAAATCAAGGATAAGGAAGAAATTTCCCATGTCGCTTCGGTTTCCGCCAACAATGACGCTGAAATCGGCAATACTATTGCCGACGCCATGGAAAAAGTCGGTAAAGACGGCGTCATAACCGTTGAAGAATCAAAAACCATGGACACAACCATCGAATTTGTCGAAGGTATGCAGTTTGACCGGGGGTATATCTCCGCGTATTTCGTCACCGACCGGGATACCATGACCAGTGTCTATGAGGATGTCTATATCCTTATCCATGATAAAAAAGTTTCTTCTATGAAAGACATGCTTCCCCTGCTGGAAAAAGTCGCCCAAAGCGGCAAGCCCCTGCTCATCATCGCGGAAGATGTAGACGGCGAAGCCCTCTCCACTCTGGTAGTGAACAGCCTTAGGGGAACCCTCAGGACCTGCGCGGTCAAGGCGCCTGGTTTTGGCGACCGCCGCAAGGCCATGCTGGAAGATATTGCCATTCTTACCGGCGGCGAGGTCATTTCCGAGGAATTGGGCCTTAAACTTGAAAATACCGATATTTCCCAGTTGGGCAAGGCCAAGACCATCAAAATTGATAAAGACAACACCACTGTTATCAATGGCGCGGGTAAACAGAAGGACATTCAGGACCGCATTGCCCAGATCAAGGCCCAGATTGAAGAAACAACTTCTGATTATGACCGCGAGAAGCTTCAGGAGCGGCTTGCCAAACTGGCCGGCGGCGTCGCGGTAATCAATGTCGGCGCGGCGACTGAAGTTGAACTGAAAGAAAAGAAACACCGGGTCGAAGATGCCCTTTCCGCCACCAGGGCGGCCATTGAGGAAGGCATAGTGCCCGGAGGTGAATTGGCCCTGATCCAGGCGGCCATAGCCCTGGACAAAGCTGATACCGCGGCCCTCACTGACGATGAAAAAATCGGGTTCAAAATTGTCAAACGTGCTCTTGAGGAACCCATACGCCAGATTGCCGAGAACGCCGGCCTTGATGGTGCGGTCATTGCCGACAAGGCAAAATCCGAGAAAAAGGGCATTGGGTTTGACGCGGCCAAACTGGAATGGGTTGATATGGTAAAAGCGGGCATCATTGATCCTGCAAAAGTTACCCGCTCTGCCCTGCAGAACGCCGCCTCAATAGCCAGCCTGCTCCTCACCACCGAATGTGCCATTACCGACATTCCCGAGAAGAAGGAAGCCCCTGCCATGCCCGGCGGCGGTATGGGCGGCATGGGAGGTATGGATTACTGATAAACCCCAGGCCTCTGTCTTGGCGGTTTGCCGCTGGTAAACCGCCGGATATTCAGGCTGTGGAGGGCTGAGAAAAGCGCCCGGCTTTCAGAGCCTGTGTTTGTTTCACGCCCCGCGCTTTCAGTACAATGGTGATGAATCAATGCCCACCTCTACAGGTGGGCTTTTTATTCGGTGTCTTTCCATTGCTTTCCGCCGCCATGATTCAGAGCGGCATACCATATTAGTCCCGGCAGTTAGAACATGACCGCAGCCCTATCAACCCCCTATATGTCAGGACGAAGAATATGCTCTGGAAAAAATCTCTTTACAAACTCGCTTGGCGGGTCAACAGCGGTAAAGATGCCCCTTTTGTGATACCACAATCCGCCATATTCCCATTGCCAGGGGTATTTAACCAACCGGGATTTTGCCGGATTTTCATCAAGGTAGGAAAATATATGAAAAAATTCCGCAACTTTGGAAATAATCCGTGAAAAAAATCGATCGCCCCACACATGTCCGTTTAGGTGATGCTTCCTGTTCCAGCGTATGGCGAAAACACTCAGAATCCATTGCATAATTTTTGAAAGTGACGCGTGTTTTCCAGGCTTGATCATCAAATGAATATGATTATTCATCACACAAAAATTGCTAATTCGGAATTGGTATTTCCTTTTTGCCTGGATGAGCACCTCCAAGAACAGATCTTTGTCTTGCTTCGGTAAAAGAGACATTTCACCCCTATTTATCCTGGCAGTCACATGATATTCCGCTCCCTGCCGGAGTTCCCTTCGCTTTCTCATGCTGTATATACGGGGTGATGATGGGATTTGCTTTAATTCCGATCAAAATTATTAGCTCTGTCCCTCTAAAAATTTTAAAAAGTACCTTCCCAAGACTTCCCTAATTACAGAGGCGGCTTGACGTAATTACTTATACTACAAATAATTAACTATTTTATCGGCTGTTTTTGCTGTCACCTCTTAAACTAACCGCTGTCTTCTGGGAATTTTATATCTTGAGAGGGACAGAGCTTGTCATTTCCCAGGCTTTTCATACTTCAAAAAAACCTATATAAATAGTGTATAATATGGAATTTAGTGAATTAACCTTGCATCCCGATCTTCACCACGGCATAGCCGAAGCGGGATATGTTACCTGTATGCCGGTCCAGGAACAGGTTCTGGCCAATGCCTTTGGGGGGCATGACCTGTATGTTCAGTCCCAGACCGGAACCGGAAAAACCGCCGCTTTTTTAATTGTCATTTTTCAGCGTTTGCTTACAGAACCAATGCTGAAGGGCAAAAAAGCCCTCATTATGGTCCCTACCAGGGAGTTGGCTGTCCAGGTTGAAGACGAAGCCAATCGTTTGGGGAAATTTCTCCCTTTTAAAACCGGAAGCTTTTACGGCGGCGTGGGCTATACCCAGCAGCAGAAAATGCTGCGTGAAGATGCCCAAATTCTCGTCGGAACACCCGGCAGGGTTCTGGATCTCAATGGCTCGGGGTATATGAACCTCATGGATTTAGCCTTCTTGGTGCTGGATGAAGCGGATCGTATGTTCGATATGGGTTTTTACCCCGATCTCCGCAAGCTGATTAAGGTTGTCCCGCCTATTGACCGGCGGCAAACCATGCTGTTCAGCGCCACGCTTAATAATTGGGTAAAAAATCTGGCCTGGGAGTATACAAAGGAGCCTGTTGAGATTGAAATTGCCCCGGAAAACGTAACGGTTGATGAAATTGAACAGCGGCTCTACCATGTGCCTTCGAGTAATAAAACGAGACTGCTTTTGGGCATATTGGAACAGGAACAGCCGGAAAGCGCCATTATCTTCTGTAATACCAAACGGTATACCGAAATAACCGCCAAACGGCTCAGGCTCAATGGATACGATTGTGAATTTATCATAGGCGATCTGCCCCAGTCCAAAAGGCTTAAAATAATTGAAGATATCAAAGCCGGGAAAATACGTTTTCTTGTGGCAACTGATGTGGCTGCCCGGGGACTTGATATTGAAGACCTGTCACTGGTTGTCAACTTTGATCTGCCTGTGGAAACTGAAAATTATGTACACCGTATAGGCAGAACCGCCCGGGCAGGCAAGACCGGCAAGGCTATTACCTTGGCCAGTGAACAGGATGTTTATGAGCTTCCTGCTATTGAAAAATATATAGGAAAGAAAATACCCGCCCAAATAGCCACGGAAGAGCTCTATCGTGAAGATAAAAGCGAAGGAATGCGCATTTACACTGATTCTTATGATGACAGGCGCGATTCCCGCCGGGGAGGACGCGGCCAGCCTCATCGGAAAGGCCCTGAACGGGGACAGAGCTTCAAAGAATACGACCGTAACGCTTCCGGCAGGAATAACCGGCCAAAATACGCCGAAGATGATAAACCCAGACGCAGAAAACCTGGAAATATTCGGGAGGAAAACCAGGGAATCGCTGAAAAACCTGCCCCTGAACCCAGGCCAAACCTTTCAAAGCTCTCTTTGGAAGAGCGAATGGCCTATTACAAGCAGAAATATGACACTCCCAAGAAAGGAAGGACCGAAGCGCCGCACCGGTCAAGGGCACCGCAGAGGGGACAAAGCCGGAATTCCGATCGTTCTTTGCAAAAAAGAAGTTCAGGGAAAAAGTCGAACTCCAAAAGCTCTGTCCCTGTTTCAAGCTCTGTCCCTCCAGCCAAAACCGGTTCCACTCCTTCAACGAAGCCCCGGAGCCCGGCGCCGGCGCCAAAAAAGGCCGCCTCAGGCGGTATAGTGTACCGTATTTTAGGTATATTCAAAAGGAAATCCTGATCTATGATTACTATAACTGATGTAAGTCTCAAATTCGGAGAGCGCAGTCTCTTCAAAGATGTTAATTTAAAATTTACCCCCGGTAATTGTTATGGTGTTATCGGCGCCAATGGCGCCGGCAAATCAACTTTCTTAAAAATCCTTTCAGGAGAAACAGAGTACGACCGCGGTTCCATAACAGTAAGCGCGGGCCAGCGCATCGCGGTTTTGAGGCAGGATCATTTTGCCTTTGAGGAATACACTGCCATGGAAACCGTCATTATGGGCTACCCCAAGCTCTACGAGATTATGAAAGAGCGGGAAGCCATATACGCAAAGGAGAATTTTACCGAACAAGACGGAATAAGGGTAAGTGAACTGGAAGGGGAATTTGCCGAACTCGGCGGCTGGGAGGCTGAATCCCAGGCAGCCCAACTGCTTGCCGGACTGGGTATTGATGAACAGGATCACGCCAGGATCATGTCGGAGTTGAATGAGGCACAAAAAGTTCGTATACTCCTTGCCCAGGCCCTTTTTGGGACTCCTGATATTCTGCTCCTTGACGAGCCAACCAATGGGCTGGATATTGAGTCCATATCATGGCTTGAGGACTTTCTCATAGATTTTCCCAATACAGTAATAGTCGTGTCCCATGACCGGCACTTCCTCAACGCGGTCTGTACCCATATCTGTGATATTGATTTCGGAAAAATAACCCTGTATTCAGGAAATTACGATTTCTGGTACCAAATGAGCCAAATGCTCCAGCGCCAGGCCAGGGACCAGTTAAAAAAACGGGAAGAAAAGGCCAGGGAATTAAAGGAATTTATCCAGCGTTTTGCTTCCAATGCCGCCAAGAGCCGTCAGGCTACCAGCCGGAAGAAGGTGCTGGAGAAACTTGACCTTGAACAGGTTACCGTAACTTCCAGAAAATTCCCCTATGTGGCTTTCAAACCGAGCCGGGACATAGGCAATAATGTACTGAGGGTCGAAAAAATCTCCTTTGCCTCTTCTGAAGGGACAGAGCTTCTTAAAAATTTCTCCTTCATAGTGAATAAAACCGATAAAATCGCCTTTGTGGGGCCCGCGCACCAGTCCAAATCAGCGATATTTGACATTATAGGCGGAATAGCCGCGCCGTCTTCCGGGGATTACTATTGGGGACAGACCACAAGTTTTGCCTACTTCCCCAAAGAAAACTCCTCTTTTTTTAATTCCGGCCTTTCCATAACTGATTGGCTCAAACAGTATTCGCCTGATCAGGATGATACCTATGTGCGCAGTTTCCTGGGCCGTATGCTTTTTTCAGGAGATGAGGCCTTAAAACCGGTGCAGGTGCTTTCAGGAGGGGAAAAAGTCCGCTGTCTGCTGGCAAAAATGATGCTCGCGGGGGCAAATGTGCTTATTCTTGATGAACCGACCAATCACCTTGATTTGGAAGCGATTACCGCTCTGAATGAGGGATTGACTTCTTTTTCCGGCGTGGTCCTTTTTAATTCCCATGATCATGAATTCATCAACTCCATTGCCAATCGTATCATCGAAATTCTCCCCCAATCTGACGAAAATTCCCCTGCCGGCGCCTTTATTGACCGTATGATGCCCTTTGACGATTACCTTAAAGACCAGTCGGTCAAGGAACTCAGAACTCAGGCATATCACCACGCAGAACGGCTTGCCATCTAGGCCCGTTCTTGTTAAGGATCCGCGCAGGTTCTTTGTCTCCTTTCCTGCTGCCTGCTCTGTCCCTAAACGAGTCCTTACTGTTCCTTACTGTATAGTGAAATAATACCGCTCCAGATAGGCTATGCGGCGCCGGGCGTCAGCATAACGGGGGCTTTGCGGATATTCCTGAATCAAGCGCCTGTAGTAAGCCAACGCTGTTCTAATGTCCCTGTTGGGGCCATTCGCCTCAAAAAGCTGCCCATAAAGCCAGTAAGCCTCATCGCTTCCAGAAGGAAAACGTTCCCTGAACTGGTCAAGAATGGAGAGGGCAGAAGCTATCCTGCCTGCGTCAAATTCTTCCCTGGCACGGGAAGCATAGATATCCGGCGCTGTTTCGGGAGGAAGAACTATGGGCGGAGACTGCTCTTCGGGCCTCATGGCCGGAGACGCGCCCTGCACCGGGACAATGCTGTCATCGCTCATCCGGGGAAAGCTCTGTCCCTGAACAGAACCGGCGGTAGCTGCGGGGCTGGTCCCGCCAACAGGATCAGGCTCTGTCCCCCGCTCGGTAACAGGCGGCTGATTCCCGGAAGCTGCCGCCTGCTCAGAGAAATCGGCCGCTTCGCGCCCGGAATCGTCCTCCGCAGGGGCCGCTAAACGGTCACTATCACCTTCAACGTGAGGTTTTTCCTCATTTTCGGCAAAAAGCGGCCAGCGGGGTTCGGCAATTACCCTGCCCCGGTCTATGGGCGCGTTAAACCACCCTGCCCCCGCCGCTTCAGGAGCCTGGCCTATTATTACCTGCACATAATCATTGATAATGTAATCCCGAATAAAGTCCTGTTTGTAGAATTTTAGGGCATAGGACCCGGCATCTTCAGCCCGGAATATAAAGCTCTGTCCCTCTGTGTCCTGGCGCCGGGAATCATAGGCTATTCCCCTTCGGGAACTCAATTCTCCAAGAAACACCCAGCCCGCCCCGCTAAAGGGAATTTCGATAAGCTGCCCCACCGTAGCCCGAACCACGCGGGAAAATACAATACCTTCTTCTTCCCCATGAGGAATCGCGGGAAGGTCCGGGACAGGCCTTATGGGCAGAGGGATAGGTTCCCGAATCAGGCTTGAATCCGGCTCACCACCCTGAATATCCTCTATTTTCGGCCTTTCAGGCATATTTCCTTCCGGTTCATCGGGAATAGCGTTTTGCCGGGCAGCCTCCGAAGGAGTTGGTTGCAAGCTCTGTCCCTCTTCCAGAGCATAATTTTCCTCGTTTCGCCGGATTTCCGCCTGATACCCTGGGACACCGGAAGGAACAGCTTCTGGCAAGATGAATTCAGCGCCTCTGTCCCCCTCCGCCGCGTCAGGAGGCCGGTCAGGTTCCGAAATCAGCGCAGCATCCGGGAGTAATTCAGCCGCGTCTGGTCCTTCAGAAGAATTTTCGGTTATTTCGTCGTTTTGAACGCTTCCAGAGGAAGATTTTTCAAAATCGGGTTCATCATACTGGGTAATTTCAGGCTTTTCTACGGATTCCGCTGAAGATTCGCCCATATCAGGTTCCAGGCTAGGTTCCGGCAGGGACAGAGCCTCTTGGGGTTCCCCGGGGGACAGAGCTTTGCCGCCCCCGTCTTGCGAAACGGATTTACAGCCATAAAAACCCATGCAGAAAACCAACAGCAACAGCGCCGCACTACGCTTTTTCATGGAATTTTCTCCATAATTTCATCCATCGCTGAACCTACGCGTTCCCGCCACCTGCCGGCATACGCTTCCCGGGGATCGGTCCAATAGGGAATATCATCAGCACCGGAACTACCCCGCGGCAGCCTTTCAAGCTGCACCGGAGGAACCGGGTCAGGTTCATCAGGCCAAAAAAGCTCATCCGGCGCTACTGAAAGATCCCCGAAAGTCCCGGCAAGGGCTTCGGCCGCAGCCTGATCGCCCTTGCGCCTGCCATTTGCCGACCATACTACCATAAAAAGGCAGAAAAGAAGTACCAAAATCAGCGCCCCGGCCCCAAAGAAGCCTATTTTGGGGTTGTTTTGCAGTATTTCCCTAAGTTTGAATCCGCGAAGAGATTCCAGTGTGGTCTTGGCCTTTTCCCGCAGTACCCCGAGAAACCCCATAGCCTATAGTATACCGCAAAATCCAGTCTCTGCCAGCGGGGACAGAGGGACAGAGCTTAAAGCAATTGCAAAATATTTATTTTCTGGTATTATATATGTATGGAAGTGGAAATTAATCCCCGGGGAAATGGCGCCTGTCCGTTGTGTAATTTGAACGGAACCTGCAGGGTTCAAAATACCCTCTTTAAGGCCATGGAAGCTTTTTCAAATAAAGACAATCCCATGGAGCTCGTGGTATATTCCTGTCCCCAATTCCAGGAGAAAATCTAAAGGTGAACGACCGTCTAAGTTCTCTGCTCCGCCGTTACGAAGAACTGGGCGCCTTGGTGCAGAGCCCGGACATCGTTAAGGATCAGCATGCGTACCGCGATTTAATGAAAGAATACTCCCAGCTCTCCGAGCTTGCCTCTGTTCAAACAGAAATAGAAAGCCTTGCGGATCAGATTGAGGACGCCAGGGCGCTGTCCCAGGGTGAAAAAGACAGTGATATGCGGGAACTTGCCAGGGAAGAGCTCAGGGAACTTCAGGCAAAACTGGACGCCGCTGAAGACCGGCTGAAAATGCTTCTTATTCCCAAAGATCCCCTGGATGAAAAAAACATCATCATGGAAATCCGGGCGGGAACCGGCGGTGATGAAGCCGCCCTTTTTGCAGCCGACCTTTTCAGAATGTACGCCCGTTATGCCGAGACCAGGGGCTGGAAGTTTGAAATCATGAATTCCAACGAAACTGAACTGGGGGGGTACAAGGAAATAGTCTTTGCCATCAACGGCAGCAGTATATACGAAAATTTCCGCTATGAATCAGGAGTACACCGGGTACAGCGGGTGCCGGCGACTGAAAACTCAGGCCGTATTCATACCTCTGCCGTTACCGTGGCGGTACTTCCCGAAGCCGATGAGACAGAAATCAACATACGCCAGGAAGATTTACGGATAGATGTCATGCGGGCAGGCGGCCCCGGCGGGCAGTGCGTTAATACCACTGACTCGGCGGTACGGATCACTCATCTCCCCACAGGGATAAATGTTCATTGCCAGGATGAAAAGAGCCAGATAAAAAACCGCGCCAAGGCCATGCGCATACTCCGGGCCAGGCTTTATGAAATGGAAGAGGCAAAAGCCCATGCGGAAAGGGCGGAAGCCCGAAAAAACCAGGTAGGCTCAGGAGACCGTTCCGAGCGTATTAGAACCTACAATTTCCCCCAGAACCGTCTTACCGACCATCGGATAAACCTTACCCTCTATAAGCTTGATCTGATCATGCAGGGCGATATTCAGGAACTTCTGGATGCCCTCAAAATGTATGCCCGGGAAGAAATGCTTAAAACCAACCCCGAACCAGTTCTCACATGACCTGGGGAGAAATCCTTACCCAGGGAACCAGTCAGCTCAAACAAGCCGGTATTGCTTCGCCAAATCTCGACGCCTCACTGCTTTTGGCCCATATTCTTGGCATTGACCGGGAGCATCTGCTTATTTATGGGGACAGAGCCTTAAAACCAGATGCAATTTCCCGCTTTTTAAACCTTGTTTCCAGACGTATAGCCGGGGAGAACATCGCGTACTTAACAGGCTATAAGGAATTTTGGGGGCTCTCCTTTCAGGTAAGTTCCGCGGTGCTGGTCCCCCGGCCGGATACGGAAATACTTGTGGAGACGGTGCTTTCATTTTTACAGGGACAGAACTCAAAAGAGGGACAGAGCTTTAATTCCGGCAGCTACTCCCTCCTGGACCTCTGTACCGGCTCAGGGGCCGTGGCAATAGCCCTTAAAAGCTCCTGCCCCGGTCTTGAGGTCTCCGCCTCTGATATTTCCGCCCCTGCCCTGGAAATCGCCCATACCAACGCCCGAAGGCTCCTTTCCGGGGGCCAGGGTTCCAACGAGGGACAGAGCCCCGGCGAAGAACAGAACTCTGGCGAGGGACAGAGCTTCATTTTCGGCAATCATAGCTCAAAAAAAAACCAAAAAGTCCAAAATTTGAGAGATAACGAAGCATTTTCTGGGGACAGAGCTTCCGAGGACCAGGAGGACCAGAGCCCTCACGGGGGACAGAGCTTCGGCCACGGCCAGGGACAGAGCATCACCTTCTATCTCAGCGACCTCTACACCGCCATACCCGGAACATTCGACATAATCGTATCCAACCCCCCCTACATACCCAGCGGGGTTCTGGCGGAACTGCCCAGGGAAGTCCAGAAGGAGCCCCGCATTGCCCTCGACGGAGGCAGGGACGGCCTTGACCTGATTAAAAAAATTATTTCCGGCGGACACAGGCGGCTCACACCTGGCGGCATACTCTTTCTCGAAGCGGACCCTGGACAAATGTCCGCCATTACCCTGATACTCACAAAAGAAGGTTTTCAAAATATACTGGTATACAGGGATTTGGCAGGACTGGAACGGGTCATCTCCGGTAAAAGAAATGGATAAGTATGCCGCTGAGTTCAGCGAAAAGACACAAATATACGAACCTGAGGAAAGAAAGCGCGTCAATGAGGCGCTCCTTTTGGCCCAGGAACTGCTCCGTGGCCGGGAACGCGCTTCAGGCGAACCCGCGATAGTCCATCCCATCGCGGTCGCGTCAATCCTTGCGGAATTAAAACTTGATTCCGACACAATATGCGCGGCCCTGCTTCATGGTACTCTTGACAGCCAAAAACCGGGCCCCGCGTCAGGAGGGTCTGCCGAAAAACGCCGCGCGGGCTCTGCAGTCTCCCAGGGAAACGCGGCGGCACATCCCCCTTCCGCTGAAAGCGGAATTACCAAAGAAGTCCTGGCCGGGCGCTTCGGAAAAACAGTGGCCCTTCTTGTAGAAGGAGTCGCCGAAATTTCCGATCTTTCCGCCACCAGCAAAACCATTCAGGAAGCCGAGAATATACGGAAAATGCTTTTTGCCATGGTCAGCGATATACGGGTCATCCTTATCAAGCTGGCCGACAAACTCCACAATATGCGGACCCTTGACCACCTTGCCCCTGAGGAACGCAAGGCAAGGGCCCAGGACTGCCTTGATATTTACGCGCCCCTGGCCGGCAGGCTCGGCATATCTTCACTCAAGGACGAACTCGAGGACCTGTCCCTGAAGCAGATTAACCGGGAAGCGTATAATCAGATTAAGGAAATCGTTTCCCTTAAACGGGGAGAACGGACCCTTTTTCTCGACCAGGTCAGCGCGGCAATCTCAGCGGAAGCAAAGGAAGCCGGCATTTCCATCGACGTCACAAGCCGGGCAAAGCATTTCCATTCAATCTACCGGAAAATGCGAAAACGAAACAAAGCCGCCGGCGACCTCTACGACCTCTTCGGCATACGCATACTCTGCGACAGCATAGAAAACTGCTACACCCTCCTGGGTATAGTACACCGCCTCTGGAAACCCATAGACGGCCGTTTCAAGGATTACATCGCCATGCCCAAGGCCAACGGCTATCAGAGCCTTCATACCACGGTGATGGCCTATGCCCCAGCCGGGGAAACACAGGACACAGGCGGAAGGCTTCTTGAGATACAGATACGGACCTTCACTATGCACGAAACCGCCGAATACGGCGTCGCGAGCCACTGGCTGTATAAAACAGGCGGAGCAGGCGGAAACGCGAAAACATCCCGGCAGGACAGCCTTTCCATAGTCAAGCGCCTAAAAAACTGGAACCTCTCCGACAGGGAACTTTCGGAAGGCGAAGAAAATTCCGCATCCTTTCTGGAAGACATCAAGCGGGAACTCCTCAAGGATTCCATCTATGTCTTTACCCCCCAGGGCAAGGTAATCGAACTCCCCTCGGGAGCGACGGCCATAGATTTCGCCTACCATATCCACACCGCCATAGGCGAACACTGCATGGGCGCCAAAGCCGACGGCGCCATCATCCCCCTCGGCATGGAACTTAAAAACACCCAGGTCGTGGAAATACTCACCGCCGCCAACGCCCGCCCCCATGTAAACTGGCTCCGCATAGCCAGGACATCCAAAGCAAGAAGCAAGATACGCTCCTGGCTCCAGCAGAACGACGATTCGGTCATCATAGAAAAAAACGTAGTAGCCAAACGCAGGAGCCCCGCCCTTCCCGAAACACCCCCTGTTGTAAAGGAAGAAGAACCCCCCATTCAGCAGACAGTACAGCAGCATCCCCTCGACACCGCCATACTGCAAGTCAGGGTTCAGAACGAAAAAAACATGATGATACGCTTTGCCAAATGCTGCCACCCCATTACAGGCGATCCCATCATAGGCTACATCTCCCGGGGCAGAGGCATCATCGTACACCGGAGAAGCTGCGGCAGCCTGAAAAACATTCCCGACTTTGCCGAACGAAAAATCTCCGTCGAATGGGAAAACGCCGCCGCCCTCCTGGTCAGGCGCTTCAAGGTTGAGGCAAAACGCTCCCTTGACCTCTTCTCCGAGATAGAAGGAGCCGTGCGGAAAAACCAGGGCCACCTCATCGAAGGCCGCCTCGAAGAAACCGGCCCCCATCACCTCACCGGATTTTTCACCATGCAGCTCGAACAAAAAGACGACCTCAAACGGGTCCTTAAAAACATCAGGAGCATCCCCTCGGTGTTCAGCATCCAATCACTGTAGATAAAATAAATGTGCGCATAACACCCTGTCATAATTTTGAAGGGGGGCCTGTTTCCTTACCGCCGTTGCGTATAATGACCTGAACTTCCGGCCCCCCTACGCTCCGAAGGTTTTTGCTCCGCAAAAACGCTTCTCCGCTACCCCGCCATAAAGCCGCCCGCGAATCAATGAGCGGGTTTGATGAAACAAAGTAGCACGGCGTAGGCCAAATAAAATCCCCGGTATGCCATCGGGTCTCGAAGGGCCGCCAGCGCTCCAGCCCTGCGCTCCGGTCGATTGTATCCGTGCCTAGCACGTCCACATCTCCCTCCGCTCAGGTCTTCCGCTACCCCCCTGTCAGGCAGATAATGCGGCAGGACGATACCAATACTCCGGTTATACTTTTAGCCGCCGTTTTATATATGTAGACAAAAGTTCTATGCCAAGGGCAAAGGCAAAGACAATGAGGACGGCCAGTCCGGCCCGGCCAAGCCGGTAGCTGTTCATGGCGGCCATGATGGTATAGCCTATGCCTCCGGCTCCTACCATGCCGAGTATTGCCGCTTCCTGATAATTTGTTTCAAAGCGCAGGGCTGTCCAGGCGATGATGCCTGAGAGGGACGAGGGGAGGACGGCGCCGAAAAATACCTGGACCCGGTTTGCTCCGGCGGCCCGTACCGCTTCTATGGCCCCGGCAGGGACTTCCTCAAAGAGCTGGGCAAAGACCATGCCGAAAAAGGCGGTGGCGTGGAAGCTCAATCCCACAATGCCTGATGCCATGCCAAAGCCCATGGAAGCCAGCACCAGAAGCACCCATACCGGGGTCGGTACTGCCCGGATAAAGGCCAAAAAACTTTTTATGATCTGGGGCAGGGTTTTCCAGGGGCTCAAATTCTCCGCGGCCAGGGCGCCAAGGGCCAGGCCCAAAACCAGGCTGTAGATTAAAGCCAGGATGGCCACGGTAACGGTTTCGGCAAGGGTGATGAGGGTGAGTGAAAGCGTTCGGTGGAAAAATGGGCCATGTCAATGAACACTTTGCCAAGCCGGGGAAAACGCTGGGCGAGTTTCTGCCAGTCGGCGTCCAAAAAAACCAGGGACAGCACGGTAAGGACGGCCAGGGAAATCGTAAATATATAGACCGGCATATCCTGTTTAAGATTTTTCAC
>JAIRXO010000241.1 GCA_031268255.1 Spirochaetaceae bacterium | reverse complement strand
ATCACGTTACTGCCGAATTCGCGGCGCACTGTTCCTCCGGGGGCCTTGAGCGGATCGGTGGGGCCCAGGACATCCCGTATTTTCTGTACGGCGTTTTCCCCTTCGTATACAAGGATCATACATTTTACCGTACCGGGATTCTTGATATGTTCAAGAGGGTGGTTTTTGGGATTGCAGCCCGACATGAACTGTATTATCTGGTGAAACTGGTCACGGGCATATTCAACGCCGAAACTATCGGCGAGCATGTTCTCCACTGATTCATCAAGAATAAGGTGAAATTCCCTTTCAAGAATTTCCCGCGCCTTTTTCCCGAAGAGGGGGGCGAGTTTTGATTTAAGGGCGTCCTCGACAGGGCCGTAAAAATCCAGGGCTTCGGCCAGGGAAAAGCGGTGAACCTTGATGCCTATGATGCGCAGGCCTGTCCTGGAAAACATGTCGATAATGGTTCCCGGTTTTGAGGACGCATAGGCCCAGTTATCGGGCTTTATGATAACCAGGGTTCTCTGGATTTTTTGGGGATCGGGATAGCTCACATTTTCCACAAGATTATTTTGTCCCTTGAGAAAGCGGGCAAAGAGCTGTAAATCCCCGTCTGCTTCCGCCTGGTTTCGGGGGGTCATCACAGCCGGTTCAAAATGGGTCATGCGCTCAGGATCATCGGCGGCGGTGATGAGGTCCGCGTAGGTATCCCGTATGGTTTCGCCGGTTATCGCCTCGACATTCTGATGTTCAGGATATATATGGCCGACTATTTCCACAAGTTTTTCGCAAGGGTTTTCTCCCCTGAAAAGAAGGAGCAGGGTCCTGTGCCTTCTCCCGTCGGAAGGTTTAAGGCGGCGTTCCACATAATCGGCCAGAAGGGTAACTTCCCCGTCCCGGTTTTCTTCCCGCAGCCGGGCCGCGTATTCCCTGACAAATGTCTCGTCAGGGGCTATCATCTGAGCCCCCACCAGTTCCAGGTCCAGCCGGGAAAGCAGCCGGGCCACGACACCGCCGGTACGGCTTTTTGCCACCGTATACGGAGTTACCAGTACATACGATAAGGTTTGTTCCATAGTGATAGCAGTATAGACAGCTTGCTTCCCTCTAGCAAGGGCCGGTTCTTGTTTTACTTTATTTTACGGCTTCGATACAGGATAACCATAAAGAGAAGAATGGGCAGTATGGACAATGAGCCGTATAGTATAAAAAGACTTTTCCAGCCTGAGTTTTCGATGATAAAACCGGCGAGTATGCTGCCTATGAAAGTAGGCAGCCCTGTCCCCAGGGACAGGTATATGGTCATGCCCAGGGCCCGCTTGTCAGGCGGAACATTGACGCTTACAAAGGCCACAGCCGCGTTGTGGAAAATTCCGTAAGAGGCAAAGTGGAGAAGCTGTCCGGCTATGACCCCTCCGGGGCCGGGGAAAACAGCGTAGAGCAGTATACGAATCCCGGTACACAGGGCGCCAAAGGCAAGGAGGGGGAGGGAGCCAAAGCGGAGTATGAGCCTTTTGGCAAGAAACATAACCGGAATTTCGGTAATGGTTGCCGAAGCAAACACAATGCCCACGGCGTTCCAGTGCAGCGCCTCGGTAACATAGAGGCCGAGAAAATTAACCGGCGCGTAACTAAGGCGGCTCAGGGCTATCATGATAATACCCAGGATAAAGAGCGGGCTCCAGCGTTTTCCAAATGCGGGAGACAGTTTCCCGCGCTCCTGGACAAGCCCCGGACGGTTTTCCCCTTTGCCGCGGCCCCGGAAATCCGCGTCGTTAAAAAAGACCGCCGTGGCAGCAAGGCAGATGATGCCGGTCAGGACTGTCCACATTCCTATATTGAAGGCCCTGTCGGGGTATAAAAAAGGAGTTACCTGATAGAACAGCATGGCGCATACATAGGCTATGGAACCGGTAACCCGTATCCTGCCGTAATTCCCGTCCGGCCCCACATGGATAGTCGTTATGGCGTCCAGCAGGGGCTGATAGGAACGGAGGCCTATGGCAATGATGATGATAAACACGGCGCTTAAAAAAGGATTGCGGAAGAGGACCAGGGGCATGACAGGCAGAACGGTCAGAAGCACGGCAATGACCAGGGGCCGTTTATACAATCCCCACCGGTCGGCCAGGGACCCGAGGATGAGCGGTCCGGTAATACCCGCCCCCTCAAAAAGCCCCATAAGAAGGCCCACAACAACGGGCGTATATCCCAGGCTGTGGGCTAAAATCGGAAGATACGGATACAGAATGGCATACATGACAAAGTAAACGATATTAAGCAGGCCCAAAACCATATATCCATTGTAATTACTTCACGGACGGAATACCAGAACGCTGAAACGCGCGTTACAGCGGGCGTTGCAGCGGGCGAAAACGGGCGCTTGCGGGGCCTTGCGGGGACCTTACGGCCCCTTGCGGGATATCATAAAACCGGCTATACTCAAAAGAGTTTCAAGGAGGAAGGCCATGAGACCAGTTCGTTTTTTTCTTGCCGCCCTGTTCGTCCTGATGTTGAGCGAGGGGCTTTTTGCCCAAAGTGACGGCGAACAGAGGAGCGTCAGCGGGATTTCCCCGGGGAAGGAATCAGAATACTACTATATCAATGTGGATATTGAAACCATCTATCCTTACCGCCTCGGCTATCTGATTATCTACCGCAAGGGCGCAAACGGTATAGGCAGGGCGTATATACCCCTGGAATGGTTCAGTGATCCTACCGGGAAGGCCAAACTGATCAATCTCGGGCCGGGGCGTATCTGGCCCCACTTGACGGTATATTACCATAACGGCGAATTCAGCCATTGCCGGGTCTTTGTACGCAGGGAGGCAAGCCATACCACCTGGGGCAATATTCCGCTCAATGTGAATCTTGACGATAGATTCCAGGGTATAGAGACGCTGGAACTGGAGTTTTGATTGGCTCCAAAAATAGAAGCGATTCAGGAAGCCATCTGCCAGGAAAAACTTGACGGGTGGCTTTTTTCGAGCTTCCGGCACCGGGACAGGCTTTCGGAAGAGATTCTGGAACTTCCCGGCAGCCTCACCAATACCCGTTCCTGGTTTTACGCTGTCCCCGCCGGGGGCAGTCCGGTAAAGATAGTCCATGCCATAGAGGCTTCGCACCTTGATACCCTGCCGGGCGAAAAGCTGGTTTATATAAGCAGGGAAGATCTGCTCGCCTGCCTTGGGACTCTGGCCGGCAGACGCTGGGGCGTTCATGTTTCCGATACCATCTCCGCCATTTCCTATCTTGACGCCGGAACAGCGGCAAATCTAGAAAAGGCGGGGCTCACGCTCTGTCCGGCAGCGCCGCTGATTCAGCGGTTCAAGGGGCTGCTCGGCGGCGAGGATATTTCCAGCCACGAAAAGGCCGCCAGGGATCTGTACGCGATAGTGCATGAGACCTGGGCCCTGGTAAAAAAACACTACGAATCAGGCGAGCCTCTTTTTGAAGGCGATATGCGGAACGCCATGCTTACCGGCATGGAAAAACGGGGCATAGCGCCTGATCATCCGCCCATTGCCGCGGCGGGGTCTCATTCCGGTGATCCCCATTTTGATTTTTCAGGCCGGGGCAGCGCGGTCCGCGAAGGGGATATTATTCAATTTGATCTTTGGGCCAAAGAGAAGAAAGACAGGTCCATTTATGCCGATATTTCCTGGCTGGGCGTATACGGCAAAAAGGCGGCCCCTGCCGTTGAAAAAGCCTTTCAGGACCTTTTGTCTGCCCGCGAGGGCGCGTACCAGTTCATCAAAACCGAACTTGAGGCCGGAAGGCGGCCCACCGGAGCCATGGTTGACGCAAAGACCAGGGAAGTACTCATCAAGGCCGGATACGAAAAGGCCATTAAGCATCGTACCGGCCACGGCATTGATACCGAATGTCACGGATCGGGCGTTAATATTGATTCGGTGGAATTTCCCGATACGCGGTTCCTCCTTGACGGTTCCTGTTTTTCCCTTGAACCGGGCATATATTTTGATTCCTTTGGCCTGAGGACCGAAATCGACGTGTATATACAGGACGGCAAAGCAATAATTTCAGGCGGGGAGCGGCAGTTCTCCCTGCTTTGCTGTTAGGCCCGGATCGTATGGGGCCTGAAAAAACCACGCGGTCTTTACCGGTACCTCCGTCCCTCATACAGTTCATCAATGAAGGCTCCAAATTCATTGTCGCCGGGCACAAGGAGCCTGACGGCGACTGCATAGGGAGCCAGCTTGCCCTGTGTTCCTTTCTCAGGCGTCTTGGCAAAAAAGCCGCGGCCTGTTCCGCCGGACCGTTTAAGCGCACCGAGGTACTTCCCTACGCCGGAAGTTTTAACGCCGCTCCGGGCCGGGACGAGCTTTCGGGAGCGAGGGTCATTGTAACCGACTGTTCTGAACTGGAACGTACCGGAGACCTCCTGCCCTTTCTCGAAGGGCTCCCCCTGGCAATCATAGACCACCACGCCACAGGCAAAATGGCCGGAGAGGCCGGCTACCTTGACATACACGCCCCCTCGGTTACCTTCATGATTACAAAACTTATTGAAGCCTTTGGCGGGACACCCAGCAGGGAAGAGGCTGAACTGCTCTTTTTCGGCCTCTGTACCGATACGGGGTTTTTCCGCCACACCGGAGAAGGAGAGGCCGAAACATTTTCTCTTGCCGCGAAACTCATAGAAGCCGGGGCAAGCCCGAAAAAAACCTTTCTCGCCATGAACGGCAACAGAAGCCTTGATTCCCGCATACTCATGGGCCTGGTGCTGGCAAGGACCAGCGCCCATTACGGCGGAAAGCTCCTTGTCAGCACCGAAGCCTATGAGGACACCCGGCGCTTCGGTCTTGAAGGCCGTGATTCCGATACCCTTTACCAGCTCCTCCAGTCGGTAAAAGGCGTCGAATGTATCATGATTGTGCGGCAGGAAAGCCCCGGTCGCTGTACCGTGGGCCTGCGTTCCCGCGACGCGGTTGATGTTTCCCGTATAGCGGGAAAGTACGGCGGCGGCGGGCATAAAAACGCCGCGGGCCTGAGCATGGATGGCGTTATTTCCGACCTGCTTCCCCTGCTGATAGCCGAATTCAAAGAACCCCTCTGTTTGTAAATATTTGTAAATAAAACTCCATTTTGTCGAAAACGGGCCGGGCCACTTGGGCTACCGGCGGTTTCTGTTCCACGCGCCCGGTTCTCCTTTCCGCCGCGATTGGCAGGAAAAATTCATCATTTTATGGTGAATTGGCCCGTAAAGGCGGCATCAGAAGCGGCATCAGAGGCCGTGCGGAAAAATACAGCTCTGTCCCTGTTTTTTTCGCGCCTTTTTTCCGGCACCTGGCATATTCCATGCAATACCCGCTGTCACGCACAACGGGAGGGAATCATGGAACAGACGCTGACCCTGACTGACTATATGTGTCAATACAACCGGGGCGACATTGACCGGAAAGAACTTGAGGGTCTCATCTTCAAATATATTCTGGATAATTACCTGCGTTTCAAACCAAAAGGATGGAACAGGGAAGATTGGGTGGATTACCTGTGCTGGCTGTATCCCCGCATGAGCAGGGCCATAGAAAAATACTCCGACAAGGGAACTTCCTTTGACGCCTATATAAGCTCACTCATACACTGGTCAACCAGGGAATACCAGTCAAGGCAGGCCGACAATACAGTCTTTGAGCGTTCGTTCTGGCAGGCCAGCACGGCTGATCTGATGACCCTGTCGGAAGAGCCTGAGTATCCAGAAACGCCGCCTGTTCTTACCGGCGTAAAGAATTCCCGTCATCTATTGATACTTATATTGAAGTGTTACTATTCAGTCTCGGATGATTTTGTAAAGCGGGCTGCCCCGCTTGCCGGTGTCAAGGCCGAAAAACTCCAGCGCCTTATTGATGAACTGCGCCGCATACGCCTCGTCCGTGATCAGGAAATACGGGACCTCAAGGCCCGCATAGCCTGTCAGTATTACCGCTGCATATCCTTTGAGGACAGAATGGCGGCCGCGCCTGAGGAATCCGCCCACAGGGCCGAGATGGAGGCCCGTCTTGCAAAGGCGAAAAAACGGCTCGCCAGAATGAGGAAACGCCTGGAAGGCATACAAAAGGAAGCGACAAACAAGGAAATAGCGAAAGTAATGGGAATTCCAAAAGGCACGATTGATTCATCCATGTATGCTCTTAAATGGAAGTGGAAAACCTTCAAAGGCTGATGTATGATGGCGTATGCTGAGTTACCGCCACGCCTTTCACGCGGGAAACGCCGTTGATGTTTTCAAGCACACGGTCCTCGCGTTCTGCCTTGACTACCTTGCCAAAAAGGAAACGGCCTTTACCTATATTGACACCCACGCCGGAGCCGGCCTCTACAATCTTGAAGAAAGCCGCGCCGCCCAAAACAGGGAATGGGAAAGCGGCATCAGCCTTGTGCTGGAAAAGTTCCCGCCCGCCGCTGCCGGCAGCCTTGCGGCGCCCTACCTGGCCTGCGTCAAAGCCCTTCCCAAAGCCGCCGCCCCGTGCTATGAAGGCTCTCCCCTCATAGCCCTGCGCCTCCTCAGAAAACAGGACAAGGCCCATTGTTTTGAACTTCATCCCGCCGACTACAGCGCGCTGTGCCGCGCCCTTGACAATGACAAACGCTTTACCGTAAGACGCGAAAACGGACTGGCCGCCCTCAAGAGCCTCCTGCCCCCGCCCCAAAAGCGGAGCCTCGTTTTTATTGACCCGTCCTACGAAGTAAAAGACGACTACCAAACACTCCCCCGCGTTCTGGACGAATGTCTTGACCGCTTTCCCGGAGGAATGTATATGCTATGGTTCCCCCTCCTCAAACAGGACAGCCCCGGCGCCGCAGCTTCGCAAAATTTTATCCAGAGCCTTCCCCGTTCAGGCAGAAAGAGCTGCACCGTCTCGGTAATGCGGGAAAGGGAACAGCAGGGCCGCGGTCTATACGGAAGCGGCCTCTTCATCATAAATCCGCCCTGGACCCTCAGGACGGCGCTTGAGGAGAGCCTTCCGGCCCTGGTATCCCTCCTTGGGGGCGCTGGCCACAGCGTAAGCTGGGAAGCACTTTAGCGTACCGCGGAATGGCCTGTCCCGGCATTTACAAAAGAATCACCCTTTTTATATTTTCCAGGGGAAAAACGCCAAAAAGCCTGTGGGGAGCGGACTCGGCGGAGTAAGAAGTTCCGGCAAGGCGGTTATAGGTTTCCAGGACCGTCTTTATGTCGCCTGGGTCTTTGGAATACAGGGCCGCCTGGTAGGCGGCGCGGAAAAGCCCCTTTTCGGCCAGCTCTCCGGCCTTGAGCGAAGCGTACTTCCGCTTTGCCTGCCCGTCCACCACCGCGGCGTCGCCGTCGTAGCCTATGGTAAAAACCGTGTCATCCCTTGATAACATCGTCAAACTCAGGCGGGAGAAAAGGAATCTTTACCCAATCCGCAGACAGGGCACACCCAGCCTTCGGGAATATCCTCGAAAGCGGTTCCCGGCTCGATTCCGCCGTCAGGATCACCGGCCACGGGGTCATACACATACCCGCAGGCATTACAGCTATACTTTTTCATGAAACCTCTATAATATGATTTCAGTATACTTCAAAATCACAGAACCGGCAATATATGCTTTCATCCACCCGGCAATTCCGAATTCCAGATTTTGTCACCATTCCTGACTGTTGGTTTTTTCGATTTATGGTTGTTTTTTTCAAAAGAATTGGTATACTAATGGGTAATGATCAAAAAACCGGCTATCGATTTTTTACGGATATGGGCGCATCCCCGCCCGCGGCGGGGACCGGGCTTTCCGGGGCTCCGCTTCGCTCCGGCCTCCTCGGTCAGCCCCTCCGGGGCAGACCTGCGGGGGCTTGCTTCGCAACCCCTCCAATCCCTT
>JAIRXO010000239.1 GCA_031268255.1 Spirochaetaceae bacterium | reverse complement strand
ATCACGTTCAGCATGGCCGTAGAGAGCGACGCGCCCAAGGCCACGGTAAAGGCAATCATGAGCATTTTTCCCTTCTGCCTGAACAGGGCGCCCCGCGCCATTCTCCAAAACATACTGTTTCTCCCCGCAACCCTGTTTATTTGAAACGCCAGCGTTCGTTTTCCAGATCGGAAGTCTGTACGATCATCGAGCCGCTTTTAAGCGCGTAGGCCAGGGGCACAGGGTTACAGCCCCCCCGGAAACCTATGGTGGATTTATTCATTACCACATCACAGAGGCGGCAGATGACTTCGTTCTTGCGCTCGTAGTAGCCTGTAGCGCCGCATATATCGCAGGCGTCAAGGCCGACGCCGAAGGCGGCTTCGTTCTTTTTGATGACGATAAAACGGACTTCTGTTTCTTCCGCCGCGGTATAGGCGAAACGGTGCAGGTGTCCGTCGTCAACCTGTTCAAGGGGAATGATTATTTCGTTCCCCGCTATGGTCATGGGTTCGGCTGGCGAAAGCGTTACGCCCCGCTGGGTCAGGGGCTTCAGCACGGCAAGGCTTACCGCCGCGGCGCCAAGAAAAACCAAGGCTGAAAGGGCCCAGCGGCGCAGACGCCGTGAGAAGGCCCTCCTCTTTCTGCCCTCCGCCGGATTTGCCGTCGAAACCGGTTTGGCGAAACTTTTTATAAAGACGGCCAGGGGCAGGATCAGGATGAGCGCGATGACGGCGTAGAAAAACACAACGGCGTGATTCAGCGCGGCGGCCATCGCGGAAAAGAGCCAGGGTATTATGCGTATGATTCTCCTGGCAAAGAGAAACTGTACCAGCACCGAAAGCTGGCTGAGTATATTGACAACAAGAGCCGGCGCCAGCACCGCCCTGAGCAGGGGAGGCGGGGCGTCAATGCCGGCCCTGCCAACGGCCAGGGCGCCCAGAGCCACCGCGATAATACCCAGAACATACCCAATACACTTAAAAAGAAAATCAGTGCTGAAAGCCGTTTCGCCCGCCAAAAGGAATTCGGAAGGGTAGAGAAAAACAGTCGGCAGCGCGTAAAAGAGGAGCAGGGCGGCAAGGAGGGGCAGAGAGACAGCGTCAAGGACGGGAAGCGCCCCTGAAACGCGGCCCCAAATCCCCGGAGCTGTCCCCGGAGGGGATTTTTTTGCCGTAGTCCCCGCGCTTTTTTTAATTCCGGCAAAGAGAAAAACAAGCACTATAATGCCCGCGGGGACCGCGAAAAAAAAGGTCCAGGCGTTGATGATGGTCCTGTTGATAAACGGCGTGGTCCGCTTGAGTACCGACAGTACAAGACTTGCCGCGCAGCTTATGGCGCAGCTTCTCGCGAACCATTTTTTACGTTCTTCAAGACCGGAGGCAATGGATGAGAAAAGCAGGGCTATAAGCAGAGCCGTGACGGAAAAACTTTCAATGACCTGGATAAAGTATCGCAGCATAGAATATCCCCGTCCACGGGCTGACCCGCTTAACGCGGCGCGAAGCGGACGGAGAAGTTCCTTTTTTTACCAGGACGGGCCGGGATAGGTGAAATCCCACTCGGCCACCAGGGGCTGGCCCCAGAACCTGCCGTTTACGCCGGTCTCCTGGTCTATGTGAAGCACATAACCCTGGGCCTCGGGGTTCTGGATAATAAAGCGTATCTTGTACTGGCCTATGCCGTTCAGCTTGAGATTGGCGCCGTAGTGGGGGCCGTCGCTGGCGTTCATGGGCATGAAGGTCCCTTCCGATCTCCAGCCGTTGGCCTGGGAAATCTCGTAGTCAACCGTCAGGTTGGGGACAAAGTCGCCCACACCGTAGCCCAGTTCATTTTCCAGGGCCGAAATATCCGCCTCAAGGTGAACATCCGAATCGGCCGCGGCCAGTCCTGTTCCCGAAGGCAGCATATCTACCGGCTGGAAATACACGCCGGCCACATTGAGGGGCCCAAGTTCAAAATCGTCCCCAAGGGGGAATTCCTCAAAGCCCTCATCTTCTTCGGCGGCAACCGAACTCGCCGGAGGCGCCGCCTGTCCCTGCTGGTTACAAGCGACAAACGCCGCGGCGGCGCAGAGAATCAAAACAAACACCGAACAATACTTGATCTTCATCTAGTACTCCTTATATTTTTTCCCGGGACTCCAGGGTCCCGGTTTTTCACCCATCGTTATGTCTTTAATGTTGAAGTTTTGCGGGAGTTCCTCCTCATCTGAACAACAAACGTAATTACGGTAATAACCAGGAGGATAATCTGGGGAATCAGGGTTTCCAGAGTAGGATAGATTCCCAAAATATCCACGGTAAAATTGAAGGGCAGCATGGTTACGGAAACAAGATTGCCTTCCTGCAGTTCCTTGATGCCCGACCCGGTAAAGGATATGGACATGATGAAGAGCAGAATACTTGTACCGAGGAAAAACGGTTTAAGCGGTATTTTGACGCTCAAAAACCGTATCGCCAGGTAAATAATGACAAGCAGCACCGCGCCTATGCCGAGACCTATCCATATCATGTTGATATAGGTTTTATTTCCCGCCAGGAGGGCCTGATAAAAGAGTATGGTCTCGGCCCCTTCCCTGAAAACAGCGAGGAAGGCCGCGAAGGACAGGGAAAAAACACTGCCCCTGGCCAGGGAACTTTTTACCTTGTTCTCTATGTAGCCTGACCACGCTTCGGCTTCGGCCTTTGACACCATCCAGTTACTGACATAGAACAGCACCCCCACGGCAAGCAGCATGGTAAAACCTTCGATTAGTTCCTGGTTCTGGCCGCTGGCGTTGCCGGTAAGGATATTGAATACCCAGGCCATGACCACGCTGAAGCCTAACGCTATGACAGAACCGAGATACACCGCCTTGACCTTGTCGTTGTTGCCGCTTTTTATCAGGTAGGCGATAATGGCGCCTACAATAATAATGGCCTCAAAACCTTCCCGCAGAATGATGAGGAGGGAACCCAGAAACACGCCCCAGGCGTTTTCGGTCTTGCTGTCAAGCTGGGCGGCGTCCGCTTTGAGGTATTCGGCAAGCGCGCCGAGACTTTCCCTGGTTTCAGCGTCGTCGCCCCGGGTGATGGCCTTTTTTGCCGTGCTGAACTGGTATTCTACCCTGCTTGCCCTTTCGCCTGAGATTCTCGTCATGACTACTTTTTCAAAACCAAGTTTCTCGTAGTACTGGTAATAGGCTACATCAACCTTGTCTTTGGCCCCCTGGGCGTCACCTGACCGGAACAGGCTGTAGGCCTCATCCAGAATACCGGACATCTCGGCGGCTGTTCCGGTCCAGTTTCTTTCCGAGGCGACAGGTTCTTCTTTGCCGTCAAGACTATTGGCCGTTACCCTGAGGACACGGTTCAATTCGCTGAAATTTTTGCGCATTTCCCGCTGGGAGACGCCGCCTGTCATGGAATTCTTTACATAGGTAAACCATGCCTCGATATTGTCGGCCCTTTCGCCGGAAATACGGGATCTGACATTGCTCTCAAAGCCGGTTTCCCGGTACATACCGGAAAAAACAGCGTCCACCCGCGCCGCGGCATCGTCAATATTGCCCGCCACATAGCTGTACCATGCCTCGCTCAGGGCCCTGCGCATTTCCTCCTCCACGGAGGACCAGGGCTCCCCAAAGACCCCGGCGGCCAGTACAAGGACGAGCAGGAGTAAAAAAACAAATGACTTTCTGGTCACTATAACCTCTCTGTAGACGGCATAAGCCGCCAAGTCCACCCGGACAGCGGCATGAAATACCGCGCTATTACTGAGACTGTTTCCGGGGTTTAGCCCGGAAACAGTCTCCACCCTAGTTAGAGGAAACTAACAATGACTCTAAGTTACCACTTGCTAACATTTATGTCAAGAGTGTTTGCCGGGATTAACTAATAATTCGTCTCGCGCTGACGGCGCTCGAAGCGGCAACGGCCCCGATGATGAGGCAGCCCCCGGCAAGGGCCGAAACGGAGGGCTTTTCGCCGGTAACAAGAAGCACCCAGACAGGGTTAAGCACTGGTTCTATCATGGCGGTGAGCATGGCCTGGACCGCGCTTATGTGTTTGACTCCGTATCCGAACAGCACCGAAGAAAGGCCTATCTGGAAAATTCCCATAAAAAAAACCGCCGCCGTACTGGACAATGTCAGTACCGGCGTATACAGGAAGCAGAAGGGAAGGGCAAAGGCCGCGGTAAGAAAGTGGGAAGCCATCATGATGTCAGCCGGTTCGCCGTCCTTGTTCATGCGCATAAAAACCGAATTAATACCGAACAGTATGCCTGAAAGTACGGCCAGCAGGTCTCCCAGGAGGGCGCCGCCCGAAAGGCCGTCCTTAAAAAACAGGACAAGGGCGGCCATGACTATGACAAGGGCGGCCCAGTGTTCCGCCCGGGGTCTTTCCTTTGCCAGGCCCCAGCCGAAAACCGCCGCCCACACCGGCGCGCTGTACTGGAGCAGTATGGCGTTGGCGCTGGCGGTGAGCTTATTGGCAATGACAAACAATATCATGGTGGCGGCGTAGGAAACGCCTCCGGCCCAGAACACAAAAGGATGGGGCTTTCTGCCCCCCGGGGACTTTCGCCTCCGGGCGAGAACCAGCATGAAGCATCCGGCCACAAGGCTGCGCGAACCGGCGATAAGAATGGGATGCCAGTCCAGCAGTTTGATGAAAAGACCCGATGTACTCCACAGAACCGCGCAAAGAAAAACCGCGAGCTGCCCATGCTTTGACGCCATGATTTACAGTATTGAACAAATTTCTTTCTTGTGCTAGACATGGCCTATGGTACATGTTCCGGGGAAAACAGCTTTTTTTACCGCCTCCATAAGCGCGTG
>JAIRXO010000101.1 GCA_031268255.1 Spirochaetaceae bacterium | reverse complement strand
CCCGACAACGGGGGTTCAATTCCCCCAGGAGATGAATGTTGATTTTGTAAGTTGTTGTATTATAATGAATTATCTTTTTCCCCAGGGAGGATTCGAACCCCCACAAACAGATCCAGAGTCTGCTGTGCTACCATTACACAACCGGGGAGAGTGCGTATCACCGCGCGTATTAACCCGCCTTGAATCCTATAAAAGAGGCGGTTTTTTGTCAAGCCGTTTGAAATCCGGGGCAAGCGTTCTGTGGTTCAATTCTGCATTGCTGGTATCTTGAGTCAATCGCAAAACTCGGTTATTTTTGAATTGGCCTTTAACAAAACAAACCGGGGAGGGAACATGATTATCCGCCGGGCGATGCTTTTTTTCTTTGTCCTGCTTGCGGGGTTTTCCGCGCCTGTCCGCGCCCAGAGTTCCGGGGAGGGTTCCTCCTCCGCGTCTCAGCGCGCGCCGGTGAGGACCATTACCGCTTTTTCCGTTTCCATGCTGGGAGAGCCAAAGTACCAGGACGGGTTTTCCTGCTTTGAGTATGTAAACCCTGACGCGCCCAAGGGCGGTTCCCTTACCCTCTCGGCTGTAGGGACCTATGATAATTTTCACCGCTACGCCCTGCGGGGAAGCTGCGCGGCGGGGTGGACCTATTTTTACGATACCCTTATGACAGGTTCCCTGGACGAAAGCGGCGTGTACTATCCCCTGGTGGCGGAAAAAATCGAATACGCCGAGGATTACTCTTTCTTCATCCTCTACATCAACAGCGCCGCCCGGGATCAGGAAGGCCAGCCCATCACCGCCGAGGACGCCGCCTTTTCCTTCACCATTATCTACGAAAAAGGCGTCCCCTTTTTCAAGACCCGTTTTGAGGGGGTCAGCGTCAGGGCTCTGGACAGCCGGCGGGTCCGTTTTGATCTGCCTGAAAGCGGAGACAAGGAAATGATGGTGGACCTCTGCACCCTGCCGGTTTTTCCCAAACGTTTTTGGGAAGGCCGCGATTTTTCCGAACCCCTCCTCAGCCCTCCTCTGGGCACCGGGGCCTACAGGGTCAGGGACTACAGCATGGGCCAGTATGTGGTTCTGGAACGGGTTGAGGATTATTGGGCCAAAGACCTTCCGGTAAACCGGGGTTCTTACAATTTTGATACCATACGCTACGATTACTACCGGGACGCCAATGTGGCCTTTGAGGCTTTTAAGGCCGGGGAATACGATCTCAGGGTAGAAAACGTGGCCATGAACTGGGTGGTAAACTATACGGGAAAACTGATTGAACAGGGGCGCATAGTCAAAGAAGAAATTCCCCACGAGATACCCCAAAACATGCAGGCTTTTGTTTTTAACATTCAGAGGCCGGTGTTTGCCGACCGCCGGGTCAGGATGGCCCTTAACTATCTCATGGATTTTGAATGGATGAACAAGAACCTGTTTTACGGCCAGTATACCCGGACACGGAGTTACTTTCAGAATACTGAATACGAGGCCCGTTCCCTTCCCGGCGATGACGAACTGGCGGTGCTTCTGCCCATAAGGGACCGTATACCTCCTGAGGTCTTTACCGGGGAATACAAGCCCCCGGTAAGCGACGGTTCGGGGTTTATACGGCCCCAGATGCGGGAGGCCCTGGCCCTCTTTAACGAAGCGGGCTGGGAACTCAGGCAGGGCAGAATGATAAACCGGGAATCAGGCGAGCAGATGAACTTTGAACTTTTGATCTATGATGTTTCGTCCGAGCGCACCGCGGTTCCCCTGCAGCGCAATCTGGAACGCTACGGCATTGTTATGCGCATACGCCAGGTGGATGTAAGCCAGTATGTCAACCGTCTGCGTTCCCGGGATTTTGATATAATAAACGAAGGGTACGATGCCAATTATTTTCCCGATTCGGGACTGCTCCAGAGATGGCATTCGGCGTTTATTGATTCAACCTGGAATACCGCGGGGGTGTCGGACAGCGCCGTGGATTACCTTGTGGAAGGCATCATAAACCATCAGGGGGACAGGGAAGCCCTGCTTGCCTGGGGCCGGGCCCTTGACCGGGTGCTTACCTGGAATCATTATGTGATACCCCACTGGCACATCGCGAAATTCCGTCTGGCCTATGCCGATAAATTCGGCAGGCCAAATCTCAGGCCCAAATACGACGTGGGCCTGGATACCTGGTGGATACGATGATTGCCTATATTGGACGGCGCCTCCTGCTGATTATTCCCACCCTCTGGGCCATCATCACCATCAATTTTTTTATTGTCCAGATTGCCCCCGGAGGCCCGGTGGACCAGGCCATAGCGAATATGCAGGGCCTTGGCGAAGGGGCGCCCATGGAGAGGATTTCGGGGGGCGGCAGAGAGGAAAGCGGCGGGCAAAGCCAGGGCAGGACCGGCGACAGCGCCTACCGGGGTGCCCGTGGTCTTGATCCCGAAGTCATAGCGGAGATTGAAAAACGCTACGGCTTTGACAAGCCTGTCTGGGTACGCTACCTTGATATGCTTAAAAACTACGCGACTTTTAATTTTGGCGAAAGCCTTTTCAGGGGAAGGTCGGTCCTCGGCCTCATAGCGGAAAGGCTTCCGGTATCAGTTTCCCTGGGCCTGTGGAGTACCCTGATTATCTACCTGGTATCCATACCCCTGGGGATACGCAAGGCGGTGAGAAACGGCAGCCGTTTTGACCTGTGGACCAGTACCGCCGTGGTGCTGGGCAACGCCATTCCGTCCTTCCTCTTTGCCGTACTCCTGGTAGTGCTTTTCGCCGGCGGCAGCTTCCTCAAGATTTTTCCCCTGAGGGGGCTTTTTTCCGTTGACGGGCAGGGCATGAGCCTTGCCGGAAAAATACTCGACTATTTCTGGCACCTGGTCCTGCCCATCAGCGCCATGATCATAGGCGGCTTCGCGTCCCTTACCATGCTGACCAAAAATTCTTTCCTTGACGAAATCCACAAGCAGTATGTGATGACGGCCAAGGCCAAGGGGCTTACCGAACGGGCCATACTTCTTAAACATGTATTCCGCAACGCCATGCTCATTGTCATAGCCGGTTTTCCCTCGGCCTTTATTTCCATGTTCTTTACCGGCTCGGTGCTGATCGAGGTGATTTTTTCCCTGGAGGGCCTGGGGCTTCTGGGCTTTGAGTCAACCATGCAGCGGGACTATCCGGTGATCTTCGCCACATTGTATATCTTTACCCTTTTGGGCCTGTTTCTCTCCCTGGTAAGCGACATCATGTATACCCTCATTGACCCCCGCATCGACTTTGAGGCGCGGCGATGAAAAAATTTTCCTTTTCCCTCTGGAAAAAACACGCCGCTCCGGGCGGAGAGGGCGGCGCTAAAACATCCGGGAGGCCCGGGCGCTGGGAACGCTTTAAGCGGCACAAACGGGGCTATGTGTCCCTGTGGATTTTCGGCGCGCTTTTTGTCATCAGCCTTTTCTCCGAATGTGTGGCCAATGACCGGCCCATTCTGGTGCGCTACGGCGGCAAATTCTACTTTCCGGTGTTCAAAAATTATTCGGAGCTTGTCTTTGACGGCGAATTCGACATTAACGCCGATTACCGCGATCCCTATATTATCGAACGCATCGAATCAAGGGGCTGGATGATCATGCCTCCCATAGCGTTCAGCTACAATACCATAAACTACACCCTGCCCAGTCCCGCCCCTTCGCCGCCAAGCAAGGAGAACTGGTTTGGAACCGATGACCGGGGCCGGGATGTGGCCGCCCGCCTCCTGTACGGATTCAGGATTTCGGTACTCTTTGGCCTTACGCTGACTTTTTTTTCGTCGATAATAGGCGTTACCCTGGGAGCCCTGCAGGGCTACTACGGCGGGAAGCTGGATATTATTTTTCAACGCTTTATGGAGGTCTGGTCGGGCATGCCGACTCTCTTTCTCCTCATCATACTGTCCAGCATCATAGAGCCGAATTTTTTCTGGCTCCTGGGCATTACCCTCCTCTTTGGCTGGATGAGCCTGGTGGGTGTGGTGCGGGCCGAATTCCTGAGGGCCAGAAATTTTGAATATGTGCTGGCCGCGAGGGCCATGGGCATGAGGCACAGCCGCATCATGTTTGTCCACATACTCCCCAACGCCATGACCAGCGCCCTGAGCTATCTTCCCTTTATACTGGGCGGCTCCATTACCACCCTGACCTCCCTTGATTTTCTTGGCTTCGGCCTTCCGGTGGGCTCCCCTTCTTTGGGGGAACTCCTTGCCCAGGGCAAGGCAAATCTTCAGGCGCCCTGGCTGGGCATAGCGGCCTTTGTCATTCTGGCCCTTACCCTTACCCTCCTGGTGTTTATAGGCGAGGGAATACGGGACGCCTTTGATCCAAGGCGGAATATATGACAGGCCATCTTGTGGAATACAAAGCCTTCCGCGCGGCCTTCCGCGGAAAGGCGGAAAACTCCGGAGCGGCCCCCAGGGAAGTTGTCAGGGGCATTGATTTTTTTATTGACGAAAACGAAACCTTTGCCCTGGTCGGCGAATCGGGGAGCGGAAAAACCGTCAGCGCCCAGGCCCTGATGCGGCTGATAAACGAGGACTGGATATGCTACCCCGGCGGGGAAATTCTCTTTCAGGGCAAAAACATTCTTGCCATAAAAGAAGAAGAACTCAGGGAATTCCGGGGCAGGGATATGGGGATGATTTTTCAGGAACCCATGACCAGCCTTAATCCCCTGCATACCATAGAGAAACAGCTTGCCGAATCCCTTTTTCTCCATCAGGGCATTTCGCGCCAGAAAGGCCGGCCCCTTATCCTGGACTGGCTTACGCGGGTGGGCCTCAGGGACGCCGGAAAGCGGCTTGGCGCCTATCCCCATGAACTTTCCGGCGGGGAACGCCAGCGTGTCATGATAGCCCTGGCCCTTCTCAACAAGCCCCGGCTCCTCATCGCCGACGAACCGACCACGGCCCTTGACGTAACCATACAGGACCAGATACTCACCCTGATACAGGAACTCCAGAACGAACTGGGCATGGCCGTCCTCTTTATCACCCATAATCTTGAAGTGGTCAGGCGAATCGCCGGACGTGTGGCGGTAATGCGGGACGGAAAGATTATAGAAAGCGGCACGGTGAAAAGCGTTTTTGATTCTCCCCGGGAGGAGTACACCAGACTGCTCCTGGGAGACGCGCCGGGTACCATACCCCGCTCCGATACTTCCGCCCCCGCGGTGGCCGAGGCGCGGGATATCAAGGTATATTTCCCCATAAAAAAAGGCTTTTTAAGGCGGGTAAAGGACCATGTCAGGGCGGTGGACGGCGTGAGCTTTACGCTCCGCAGGGGACAGAGCCTGGGTATCGCCGGAGAAAGCGGGTCGGGCAAAACCACCCTGGGCAAGGCCCTCCTGATGCTGGAAAAGAGCAGCGGCTCCATTGTCATTGGCGGCAGGGAAATCGGGGGGCTTGACGAAAAAAGCCTCCGGCCCCTCAGACGCAGGATGCAGATTATTTTTCAGGACCCCTACGGCTCCCTGAACCCCCGGATGACCATCGAGAATATTGTGGGCGAGGGCCTTTTTATCCACCGCCTCTGCGCAAAAGAAGAACGCCGGGCACGGGTGCGGAAAGCCCTGGAAGAAGCAGGCATGGGCGACGAAGCCTTTCTGGACCGCTACCCCAATGAGTTTTCGGGCGGCCAGAGGCAGCGCATAGCCCTGGCCCGCAGCCTCATCCTGGAACCGGAAATCCTGGTCCTGGACGAACCCACCTCAAGCCTCGACAGGACCATACAGTTTCAGGTTGTAAAACTCCTCAGGGAACTCCAGGAAAGACGGAACCTTTCGTATATCTTTATAAGCCACGACCTCCGCCTGGTACGGAGCCTCTGCGCCGATCTCATTATCATGAAGGCAGGCAAAATTGTCGAAGCCGGACCCACGGCGGACATACTGGAAAACCCCAAAGAGGACTATACCAGGGAACTCCTCAGGACCGCCTTTGCCGGATGAGGCCGCCCAATCAGTCTCCTAAGGTTTATTTCCGCTCACGGTTCCGCCTGTAACTCTACAAGGGTTTCGTATAATGCCGTATTGCAATTATCCGCATTTGGCTTATCGTTTATATGATCCCTATAATAGTATCTTACAGTGCTGTCAATCTTTTCGATTATATTTCTTGCCGTCTCATAGACAGCAATGCCATTCTCTATTCTTATTTCTTTGACATCCCATTCATTACTGCCCTGTATATACATAGTATATGAAATTCTGTCTGAATCGCCATCCAATCTCCATGCTCCTTCTGAATAAAAACCCATGGACGTTCCATAAAAACTCAGCGTATGAAAGATATTTTTATTTTCGATAATTACATAGAAACTGTGAACAAGTAATTTTGTCCGTTTTATCTGATAACTCACGCCTGTTCGTTCATATGCCTTGATTGAGTAATAGTCAGGGTCTATCAAAAGTAACTGCAAATATCTTTTTACCTCCGGTTCATTCTCCAAGACTGTTTTTCCGTCAATATCATCTATGGAAGATAAATACAATCCCGCCTGTATGCTGGAACATGAACTAATTATCAATAAGAATATAAA
>JAIRXO010000264.1 GCA_031268255.1 Spirochaetaceae bacterium | reverse complement strand
TCCGGTTCAGGTACGACCCTTGTCGCGTCTGAACAACTCGGCAGAAAATGGATAGGCTGCGAAATGAATACGGAATATAATTCATGGGCAATTAAACGTATTGACGGGGTGATTCATCGTTCTGTTGATGAGTGGATTGAATATGATAAAAAAACAGCGGAACGAAGGGAAGCCATACGATGAAGTTACCTCGATTGGTTGAATGGGCGCGGGATAAATCACGATTTTCCAGTATTGATGATTATGCGTCTTTTTGTGAGGCGTATTTATTCTTTATACATGATAATTTACAGGCGGTTATAGTCTCGCAAAACGAAAACCAGTATCGCTTTTTTCAATATAAAGAGGATGGCAATTTTAATGTAACACGTCCTATTAACAATAATCTTATGATTGCCCCTGATGTTTTTTCTACCGCAAAAAATGATTTTATGTATGCAATGATGCATATAAAAAACATTCGCGATGAAATGGGTATACGAGAAAATTTAAATAGATTTATTTACACTTGCCAGCAGACAATCGGCGCCGCGCTTGACGCGCTACCTGCTGGTGAAAGTAATACTGCAAGAAAAATAAATGGTGATTTATTTGAGAGATATATTCGTTTGGTTTTCTTAAAATTAGGAATCCCTGTTCGGGATGGTGTTGTTCAGGTTCCTATTATTGTAAATAATGAGGAATTGTTTCGTATGATGTATCAACATGATTTGATTATTGAAAACAATGAAAAAACCGCCGCTATTGGATCGGTAAAAACATCAAGTTATGAAAACAGATGCTATCTTAAAAGAAAATATCAAAACATTGGATCATTTGCTTGTTGAAGATGTGTGGCGATTTATACCATAAAAATTGTTGCAAAAATACGCCGCGCCGCCTAACAGGTCTACGCTACGGAACCTGACGGCCCGGTTTATGCGTCCCGCTTGTGCTGCCTTTCTTTTTGGCCGGAACGAGAAGCTCAAAAAGCCTGTCAAATTTATAGTCCGACTTTTTTCCGGCCCGGGAGAAAATTTCCCTGACTCTGGCGATGTGTTTCAGCGTCTTGTCATCAGCGCCGGGAAGCATAAAGAGGCAGCCATAGAAAAGAGCGTCCTCAAAACACTCCTTGTTAAACCAGGTGATGTCGTCAAAGCGGTTGACGCCCAAAAGATTCCGAAACTCATCGTTGCCGTAGTTTTCCAGCATGATGAGGCGGGCATCTTCTTCCGCCGAAACGCTACCCTGTCCCTCACCGCCTTTCCCCTCGCCGCGGCTTCCGGCGGCGAAGCTCCGCGCAAGAGCCGCCCTGGCAAGGCCGGCGCCCCGGCGCGCCGCCGCTTCGTCCAGGCCCAGGGCGCTAAAGGCTTCGGCAAGTTTACGGTCAAGCTGCCAGTGCCCGGCAAGGGCCGAAGCGGCTTTTCCGTCCGCCCGGTCTCCGGCAATCAGGCTGAGGAGAGTGAACACCCCGTAGCCAAGCACAATGGCCGGCCCTTCGGGTCTCTCTCCCAGGCCCGCAAGCAAATCCCCTAGGCCGCCGGAAACTGCCTGAGCGCCGGAACGCAGCCTGGTTTCCAGGTCAAGCAGTCCGGTAAGCCAGGTTTCAAAATAATCTGCTATAGTTTCAGGAACCCAGTTTTTGTCTTTCGCGCCTGATTCGCCCGAATCAAAGACAAAGGGATCATAGCGCCCCGCCCCGTCAAGGTAATAAAGCGCCGCTTTGGCAAAGTCCCTGACCGGCGCCCTGAACGCGGCAAGGATGCCGCCATGAGCGGGCGCCGCGCCTGAGTCCTGCGGGGCAAAACAGGCGCGGAGGAGTTCGACACGGGGGGCGGTAAAGATTTCCATAAAAGGGGCGTAGAGTCCGGCGAGGAATATGTCCTGAACCGCGGTATCTATGTTGGCAACGCCCCGGCCGCCAAGTTCCTTTTCAAGATGAGACCATTTATGGTCCGACCATGTATGGTCCGCGCGGCCTGAAGGCGTATCGGAAACTTCGCGTATGTCGAGGTACACCTGGGCCTCGTAGCCCGAAAGCCTTACAAAGAGGCCCTGTCTGGCTAGTTCCCTTGAGGAGCGTATGTACCAGAGAGAAGAACGCTGTTCGTATAACAGGACAAAATCCTCATCACGGGCCCTGAGGCACAGGGCCTGAAAAAGTTCATCCTGTTTGTGGCCGCCTTTTTGGGGTATGGCGGTGGAACTCTGTTTTATCCAGCCTGTGGCGCTCTGGTAGGCGTTGTTGTAGAGAACCAGGGCCCTCTCGCCGCCTGAACGGTTGGTGTAGGCAAAGACATTCTCGTTTACCGCCCCGTCGTGGCTGTAGAGGTCAAAGAGGGTAAAGTCCGCGCTGCCCGAAAAAAGATAGCGTTTTTTAAGGAGCGGAAAAATTTCCCGTTCGTGACGGCCCACAAGAAAGGCATCGGGCGTCTCGTCCCGGTAGGAACGGCGGTATTCCATGCCGTATTTTTCCTCAAAGCCTTCTACCTGCCCGTGGCCGAACATGGGGAGTCCGGGCATGGTGGAAAGGAGCGTACAAATACCAAAGTATTTATCCCCTTTGCCGAACTGGGCGACAGCGGTTTCTTCATCGGGGTTGTTCATAAAATTCACAAAACGTTTGAGTATCTGTGGGTCAAAGGCAAGGGTGTTTTTTATGGTTTCCCGGTATTTCGCGTTCTCTTCGTTTTTCAGCATATTCATAAAGGCTGAATTATAGACCCGGTGCATTCCCAGGGTGCGGACAAAGTAGCCTTCCATCATCCAGAAGGCCTCGGCCAGGAGCAGGGTATGGGGCGCTTCAACAGCACAGCGATCCACTACTTCCCGCCAGAATTCATTGGGAATACGCCGGTTAAACTCATCGCCGGAAAGGGCGTGTTCGGCGCGGCTTGCTATATCGCCGCCGTGTCCCGGCTCAGGGTACCAGAGTCTCTGTATGTGGCGCTTGGCCAGGGTCATGGCAGCGTCAAAGCGGACTATGGAAAACTGTTTGCAGACACCTATGATGGTTTGTATGACCGCTTCCCGCGCTTCGGGATTGAGAAAATCTATCTGGGCGGTGTCGTTCCAGGGCATGGAAGTCCCGTCATTGCCGTGGTAGATATAGCGCGCTTCACCTGTCCTGTTGTCGGTGCGCTTAAAAACCACCGCCGCGTCGCTGCGGCTAAAGTAATGCTCTTCTATCTGGACGGTAATATCGTCCCTGCCCGAAAGATTGCCGCAGGTAAAGGTATAGGACGGAAAGGGCGGATAGGGAAGCTGGAGAAAAAAATCAGGATGCTCGACAATCCAGCGGCTGTCTATGCCGGTATGGTTGGGCACCATATCAGAGCCCAGCCTTATGCCCCGCCTCGCGCAGCGGTCCCTGAGATTGGCAAGGCTGCCCCAGCCGCCAAGTTCGGCGGCAATATCGTAATCGTAAAGGCTGTAGGCCGAAGCCGCGGCTTCGGGATTGCCGGTCCACTGCTTGATGGTTCTTGACGCGCTGCTCCGCTCCCAGAGGCCGATGAGCCACAGGCCGGTAAAACCCCGGCGGGCAAGCTCGTCAAGTTCCTCGTCGGGAATCTGGTCAAGGCGGGTGATTTCCCCGCCGTATTTCCGGGAAAGCTGAAAAAGCCAGACCAGGGTGCTTTTTGCCATAAGCACGGTCTGCGGCATCCAGTCCTGATCCTGGCTGAAGCGTTCATATTCAAAATCAAGGCCATCGTAGCGGTACGCCTCGGTCGGGCCGGGTCCCGGAAAAAACGGCTTTTCTTCTTCTTTTATGACATCGAGGCCGGTAAGTATGCGCTTCATAAAAGGTTCTATTAAGAGGCCCCAGTTTTTCCGCATATAGTCAAGCTGGCCCTCAAGTGAGCCGGGGGAGGCAAGGGCCGGAGCGCGGAGCAGATCCCAGAGATTCTGTCCCAGGGGACCAAAGGGCGGGCAGGACACAAGGTAGTTTTTGAGCGCCTCAACAGCCAGAGGGTATACTGTTTCCCGGGCAAGGTCCGCATCATTAAAGAGAAATTTGAAAGGGCCAAAGGCGGGATTAAGGTTTGCCAGGGCAAGGAGCAATAGTTCTTCCAGGGCAAGGGCCGCGTGGCTTTCTCCCCCGGTAGAACCCGCAAGATAATCTTTAAGGGAACGCTTGCCTGAGTAGACCTCTCCCGGCGGAAAAGAAACGCCGAAGGCGTCAAGCAAAGCGCCGAGGGCTTTGCCGCCCAGTTTTTCTTCAAGTTGAAGCAGGGCCGTATCGAAAATATCCTTCTGTATCTGTTCCCGGTAGAGGGCCGCCGCGTAGTGCAGTATCTCGTCTATAAGCCCCATGGCGTTAAGACGGCCCGCCTTAACCGGCTCTTGGGGCCCCTTGTCCGTACCAAGCGAGGCGTTCAGTTTCGCGGCCAGGTCTCTGGCTGTCCTGAAATCCGCCAGAACCACATTGCCCCTGAGGGAAAAGAGCGCGGCTTCAAGACCGCAGGCTTTCCGCACATCGTCGAGAATGTGAAACTCCATCACCGCCTGCCTTCCGGCAGCCGGCGGTCCGGCGCAGGGAGAACACGGCGCTTCCAGGACGGTAAGGCGTATGGCAAGGCTTTTCACATGTTGAGTATACTATGAAATTCCATAACGCGCAATCTTAGATGAACAATCTTATGCCGGGGCCGCTTCTGTTTCGGCCAGGGCCCTGACAGCCGCCGTAAGCCCGCTGTCGCCGCACAGTTCGGCGATGGAAACAGGGAGCCTGTAGGTCCAGTTAAAATCATTGCTTGTGCCGGGTACATTGATGCGCTCAGTTGCGCAGTCCCCGGCGTAATAGTCCGCTTTAAGGTGAAGCAGGTCCTGTATCTGGAACACCCTGAAGCGGGAAGCGGCGGACGCCAGCGCGCCGAGTATGGCTTTCGCTGTTTCGGGGCTGTAGGTGTCGCCCAGGTCCGGCCTTCCTATAAAATGCCGGAAAACGCCGCGGTCGGCCTCGCGTTCCCACCATTCCCGGACCGTGGAGCTGTCGTGGACAGCGGGCGTGGCAACCGACAGCGTGGGGTAGTCAGCCAGGGGCACATAGGGCTGGCCGTCCTTGTCCCACAGGCGGTTCCACCTGAGTACCCTGAGCCCCAGTATATTAAGTTCGCCGAGTACCCGGGGAACGCAGCCGGGAACAGCGCCCAGGTCCTCCGCGCAGGGCAGCATTGACGACGACGCGTTGAGCATGGCAAGGAGACGGCGGCCCTGGTTCTCCCAAATGGCTTCGGAATCAACACGGCGCCTTTCGAGCAGAACTTCAATCTTGTGCTTTTCCTCTTCCGAAAGGCTCCCGTAGGCGCGGCTCTCCCGAAAATACCACACGGGAGAATAAAAACCCGTCTCGTATTCATAAAACATCCGGTTGGACCAGGCCTTGAGGAGATAGTCCCGCAGCGCCGGATGAAAATTAAAAGCGATGATGTCTTTTTCGCCTTTCACCGAGGGCTTAAAGAGCCAGAGCGCCTCATCGCCAATGCGCCGCAGCGCCTTGTGGAAAACCTTCTCCGCTTCGGGGGCGGCGTCAGGAATCCCGTTCAGGGCCTCCCACACCTCGGCGCTGGGAATGTGGGGCTCGCTCATCCAGCGTACCCGTTCAGGGCCAAAGCCCATATCCTTAAAATCCTTGGGGTTTACGGGAATGTACGGAATATAGCGCCCCAGTACGGCTGAATTGTTCTGCCGGCTTGAGGCCCAGATGCGGAAAAAGCCAAGCACATGGTCTATGCGGTAGGCCTGGTAGAATTTTTCCGCCTGCCTGAGCCGCCGCTTCCACCAGGTATAGCCGTCCTGGGTAAGGGCGCGCCAGTCGTAAAGCGGAAAACCCCAGTTCTGCCCCTGGGGGCTGTACATATCAGGCGGAGCGCCGGCCGACAGGGACGGATCAAAATAGCCCCCCTGGGCCCAAAGCTCGACGGAATCTTCGTTAATCAGTATAGGCAGGTCCCCTTCGAGTATGATGCCCATTTTTTTAAGCCTGCCTGAGGCCCGGCAAAACTGTTTTTCCGCGGTCTCCTGCAGCCATGCCCAAAAAATATGTTCCCCCCGGAGGGCGCTGTCATTCCACAGGCGCTCTATGTCCTCAGGGGTACTGTGCCGGTATTCCTTCCAGTCCTTCCAGCTTTTTTCGCCGTGAAATTCCTTGAGCCGCCTGAATACGGCGTATTCCTTGACCCAGGGATTGGCCGCTATCCATGCGCCAAGGCCCGAACCCCCGGTGTTCGCGGCGCTTTTAACCAGTGCCTTTTCGTTGGCGGCAAAAATTTTCCTAAAGAGTTCCATCTTTGCCCTGATAATCTCCCCGTAGGGGAAACGCGCCGAAGCATCAAAGCGTTTTTTAAGCGCGGCTATGTCGGCGCTGAAAGCCGCGGCCCCGTCCATGTCCGAGGCGCTGATATACAGGGGATGAAGGGCAAAGGCAGTCAGCGCGCTGTAGGGAGAACTGTCATAGCCGGTATCATTGACCGGCAGTATCTGAATCAGCGAAAGCCCCGCACCGGCGCAGAATTCGCCCAGTTCAACAAGGTCAGGATATTCGCCCACCCCAATGCTGTTCTTGCCCCGCAGGGCTCCTACCGGGACCGCGACACCGCACAAGCGGTCGTGAATTGTTGCTGCCATTATTTCCCCCTGATAGCAATCGGCTAGTTCTATTATAGTACCACAGGGCGAAAAAGTCAGTTATAAAATCAATTATAATGAAGTGATTTTAAATTTGAAGTTACATTTTGAAGTTACATCTGGGCCTCCCGCAGCCTTATGACCACCACCGCCGCGCCGGAACTGCTGTTTATCACCGCAAGTGAATCGGGCCTGCCGTTAAGGTAGTTGAGTTCGCTGAAAAAAAAGCCGTTGACCATTTGGGTTCCCGCCTGAATCACGGTATCATAGGTAACGCGGAGCGCGCCGCCCATGCGTACCGTCCCCCGGGGATTGCGGAGGTAGTAGACATAGGAAGGGCCGTTTTTAAAAACAACGGTAAAGGAACGGCTCTGGTCAGAATAGGCCGTGTAGAA
>JAIRXO010000294.1 GCA_031268255.1 Spirochaetaceae bacterium | reverse complement strand
CTGCCTTGCGGAAGGGAAACCGGCCATTATTGACGCCCATATAGACAGGGACGAAAAGGTGCTTCCCATGGTTCCCGGAGGACAACCCATAGATGAACAGATACTGTAGACGTCCGGCTTCCCTATATTCTATAATGAAGATACGGTTGAGCAATGAAAGCACTAATCCTTAACCTGTGGGAGACCCACGGCACTGTGATTCTTTCTATCGGGCAGAGTCTGCTTACCGCCCTCTGTACCATCATCACCGGAAGGATATGCGTTAAAATTTCGGGGAGAATACTCGACCGGGCAGTGGCCAATATTCCAACCTTTGACGAAACCCTCGCGTCCATACTAAAACTTGTCATACAGTACCTCATTATCGCCATAGGGATCATCGTCATACTTGACGCCTTCGGGATAAACACGACGAGCCTCATCGCCCTGCTTGGCGCTACCGGAGTGGCCGTGGGCCTTGCCCTGAAAGACACGCTGAGTAATATAGCTGCCGGGATTATACTGGTACTGCTCCGTACCTGCAAAAAAGGGGACTTTATCGAATTCGGGTCTTATTCGGGAACGGTAAAAGAGATGAACCTCTTTGTGACCATACTGGAAACCCCTGACGGCGTATTTATCTCGGCGCCCAATTCGAGCATTTGGGGAACGCCCCTTAAAAACTATACCCGCAACGGCAAGCGGCGCATGGATATTTCCATAAACATATCCTACGGGGATTCCATAGACAGCGCCTTTGATGTAATGCGGGAAATCATAGCCGAAGAAAGGCGCTTTCTCCATGAACCGGCGCCCCAGGTTGTGCTGCAGTCCTACGGGGAAAGCGGCATCACCATCACGCTCCGCGCCTGGGCCTACGGCAATGTGTACTGGACCATATACTGGGACCAGATGCGCATCCTCAAAACCAAGCTCGATGACGCGGGCCTCTCGATTCCCTTTCCCCAAAGGGATGTGCGTATTGTTACAGCGCTGCCCAAAATCCCGCCGCCTACCCCAGCCCCATAGTGGCAAGCATGAGGGCCTTTATCGTATGCTTGCGGTTTTCCGCCTCGTCCCAGGCCCGGCTTGCAGGACCGTCAATAACATCGGCGGTAACTTCTTCCCCCTTGACCGCCGGAAGGCAGTGGAGAAAAATAGTGTCGCTCCGGCCTGTCTTTGCCATGAGGCCGGCGTTGACCTGGTAGGGACCAAGCAGCGCGCGCCGTTCTTCCCGCTTGGCTTCCTCGCCCATTGAAACCCAGACATCAGTGTATACCGCGTCGGCTCCTTCAATCTCCGAAGTCTCGCCGGTGATCCGTATTGCCGCACCTGATTCGGCGGCAAGCCTCTTGCAAATATCAATAAGTTCCTGGTCAGGATTAAGGGACGGGGGAGTAATGACCGTAAAATTGATACCCAGCTTGGCGGAAATCACCATAAGGGAACGGGCCACATTGTTTCTGCCGTCGCCTGAAAAGCAGAGCTTTCTGCCCCGCCCGTTGCCGAAATTTTCTTCCAGAGTCATAATGTCGGCCAGGGCCTGTGTAGGATGGAAAAGATCGGTAAGGCCGTTGTACACCGGAACGCCTGAGTAACGGGCAAGAGTCTCCACGGTGGACTGCTTAAAACCCCTGAACTGTATGGCGTCAAACATGCGGCCCAGAACCCGCGCCGTGTCCTCGACAGATTCCTTGGCCCCAAGCTGTATGTCCTGGGTGGACAAAAAAACCGGATGGCCGCCTTCCTCGCCAAAGGCGGTCTCAAAGGCGCAGCGGGTCCGTGTGGAACGCTTTTCAAAAAGCAGGGCCAGGGTCTTGCCTGCAAAACGCTGCCGTATCCTGCCATCCTGTTTTTCTTTTTTAACCTGTACCGCAAGGTCCAAAAGAAAGCGTATCTCTTCGGGACTGTAATCCAGCAGGGTAAGCAGTGATCTCCCCTTCAAATCAGGCGCCATAAAAACCCCCTTAAAATTAGAGTTGTTCGGAATAACCACGGACTAATCATAAGAAGAATTTTAACCGCAACGGACACAAAGGGGAAGAGGGGTTCCCTTATACCCCCCAATTCTCAGTTTGGACCCCCTATGGTACAGTACCGCTGTTCCCAATGCGGCCCCTTTCGGGTATACTGCCCCCATGATACAGGTGCTTTTCGGCCTCCGTTATCAGCAGCAGCTCAGGCGGACCAGGGATTCCCTCCTGTCTGTCCTTGAGGAATCGGTTGCCGCTTCCATGGAGGCCTCAGGGGGAATAGTACAAACCGGGCGCCGGTACATAGCCGCCGAGTTTGACAGCGAAGCCGCCGCCTTTGCCCTGGACCTCGTTTCGGTCCTGGAAGCCGTTCATGCAATAATCGAACAGACCCGGCCAGAACTGTACGGCCATGCCTGTATCGCCGGATGCGATATTGCCGAAGACGCCATGTATCCCCTGCTCAGGGATTTTTCTTCTTTCAAAAGCGCCACGGGGATATGGTGCGATGAACGTTTGCTGGAACGCCTTAAGCCCTATATTGAATTTGAAACCGCCGGAAAAACCGTTGACACCGCATACCGCTCCGTCGCGGGCTTTAAGGTTTTTAAGCCCCTTCCGGTACGGAATCTCAGAAAGAATATAGCCGAACTTCTTGAGAGCCGGCGCGAAAACCCGAGAATCATTCTTGTCGGTTCTGAGTTCTCAGGTATACGGGACGGCATGGAACAGTACGCCGCAGCCGTGCTGGGGGATTTTCCGCCCCTGGTGTTTCGTTTTGGCGCCGGCGGACGGGGCGTTAGCTGTTTGGCCGACGCACTGAGCGACCGGATACTCAGCCTGATCGTACAGAACGACCCCGTACTGGAGGACGCGCTCAAAAAAGACAAGGAACTGCTTTCCCGCGAAAGACCAAGGGATGAATTTTCACCTTATCTAAAGGAAAGGGCCCGCGTTTTTCTTGGGGAATTCCTCGGCGCCTATGAAAAGGCCGCCGGCGAACAGGATAAACGGCCCATACTCATACTGGAGAATATTCACGAGGCCGAAGAATTTACCCTAACGCTGTTTCTCCAGTGGTGCTCTGCTTCCTCAGGCAGGCTGGGGCCGGCAGTGTACTGTAGTTCCCGAAAGGAAACTGGCCTTGAGGCCTGGCAGAACGCGGCCTTCAGCCTTTTTCAGGTAAAACTTCCCGATGATTTTTTCAGGCCCCTTCCGGGAACCGGAACCGACGCGCCGGTCTGGGTCCGATCCCGGGACCTCTGGGAATTCGCCTACCTGGTGTATCTGCTCCGCCCCTGCTTTCCTCCGGGAGCCATGGCCGCCCTGCTCGAAGAAGAAGGAAAAAATCATTTTATGACAACATCGGTGTTTTCCCTGCTGTATAATATAGGCATCATCAATTCCCTTGATGACCCCCAGCCCCGCATCCGGGATTTTGAGGCAAAGACAAACCGGGTTCTTGGCGCGCGGAAAAAAATAATCGCCGGCATTGCCCAAAAGCGCATCCTGGCTTGGATACGCGACGGAAAAATAGAACCCTGTTATAATCTTTTGCGGGTGCTTGCGGGGCTTGGCAGCAGGGCCGGGGAGGACCTCGTGCTTGACGCCCTGTGCCGCGATACGGTTGACGGAACCTTTTCCGCCATCGAGGATGATTTTGATAAAGACCGCATTGCCGCCATCGCGGGACCGGAACTGGCGCCGGCCCTGTTTTATATATTCAAGACCCTCAAGGTGCTTATTCACGGAACCGAACTGGAGATACGGGAAGCCTTTCTGTACGCCCCGCCTGACAATGTTCCCTCTTCCCGCTGCCGGGCCTATATACTTCTCAGCCTGGCCACATACCAGATAGGGATAAATGATTTTTCCGCCGCCTCCGACTCAGTCAAGGAAGCCATGCTCCTTACCCAGGGCGGGGTCCGCGGCCTGGCCCGCTCGTACCGGCTTTTCGCCCTGGTCAATCTCAGCCAGGGCAAGGTAAGCGACGCCATTGACTATCTCCAGTTTGCCGCCGAATATGCCGGCAGGGACCGGGATGCCGAAGAACTTGCCATAACCTCGTTTTACGCCGCCGGCGCCCATTATATTTTCGGGAATATAGCCAAGGCGGAACGCCTTGCCCTTGAAGCCGAGGAAGAGGCCATGAGATGCGGCCTGAGTTCCTGGGCCGGACGCTTCCGCTTTTTTCAGGCCCGGTGCCGCTTTGAGACAGGACGGTACAGGGAAGCCCTGGAAATGTTTGAGACCCTCAAGGGCGCGCCGGGTTTTGACAGCGGAAATCAGGGCAGCACTCTTGACGCCTGGATCATGCGGGGAGAAACCTATATCCTTTCGGACACAAAGGACTGGCCCGCCGGAGACGGCGCCCTGTTCCGCATTGAGGCGGCCCTGCTTGACCGGCGTTACGAGGAAGTGCTGGAACTTTCCGACAAACTGCTTATGGAACTCCCCTCCCAGGATTTTCCCCTGATAGAACAACCTGACTGGCGCAGCGGATTTTCCCAGTGCGAACTATTGATAATACCCAAGGCTGAATATTTTCAGCGCATGGCCTCGACCTACAAGGCCCTGGCCCTGGGCAAACTTGGCCGCTCCCGGGGCGCCGATACTGACCAGGCCCTGCACCTCATGCAGCATATAACCAGGGACGACCGCTTCCCCGACGCGGACCCCAACGACAATTTTTATTTTTTTTCGCTGTACCAGCTCTACCAGGAAACCAGAGCCTCCGAAGTAGATATGAATACCGCCATAAGCATATCCTTTAACCGGCTCCAAAAGCGGGCAAGCCGCATTGACGACGCCGAGACCCGCAGAGCCTTTCTTTCCCTTAACCGCTGGAACCGCGTCATCATGGACGCCGCGAAAGATCATAAACTGATTTGACACTCAATATAAACATATACGGCGAGTAAACATTGAGGCATATTATGTTTGAAAAATTTAAACCACGCATAGTAAACAACGTATTATCATGGGGATTGTAACACTATCAATATTAATACTATTTGGTCTGGTTCAATTAATAACCGGGATTCAACCTTTACGGAATAATGGTGTTCTATTTATTATACTCGCCGGTCTATTTTT
>JAIRXO010000293.1 GCA_031268255.1 Spirochaetaceae bacterium | reverse complement strand
GGGGCGGCGCTTCGATCTTCACCTTCGAAATCAAGGGCGGCGCGGAAGCGGCCAAGGGATTTATCGCCAACCTGAAACTGTTCTCCCTCCTGGCCAACGTTGCGGACGTGAAATCCCTGGTGATCCACCCGGCCTCCACCACCCATTCCCAGGTGGACGAAAAGGACCTGCTTGAACAGGGAATCAAGCCCAACACCATACGGCTCTCCATCGGCACCGAACACATTGACGATATTATCAACGATCTGAAGTACGGGTTCGAGGGGGCGCGGTAAGGGCAGCCACAGAATAGCGGCCTACTTTGGGTGAATAATATTCAACGGGTGAATAATCTTAAAAGCTACATTTTTGTATGAAGTTATAATAAAGCGACATTTATGTAGTTTTCAAAATTGAAAATAACCCATTATGCCGCGCCGGACCCGCGAAACCGTCTCCCCACCGGCCAAAATTCCCGTGAAATCCGCGTTTTTTGGGCTTTACGGCGGCCTTCTCTTCAAATTTACCGTATCCTGGGGGCCGGTATGGGAATTTGGCACAATTATTGCTAGATATTTACAGTGTATAACTATGGAGGTTAATGATGAGTTCCGTGATTGATTTTGCCAAGACACCGGTAGCCGAAATATACGGCGCCAACTGTTTTTCCAACGCGGTTATGCGTGAACGCCTGCCCAAAAATATCTACAAGGAAATTGTGGCGGTTCAGAACAGCGAGAAAGAGCTTACCCTGGAAGTCGCGGAGGTTGTCGCCGCTTCCATGCGGGACTGGGCCATGTCCAAGGGCGCGACCCATTATACCCATCTCTTTCAGCCCCTCACCGGACTTACCGCCGAGAAACATGATTCCTTTATCGCCCCTACGGAGGACGGAAAGCTGCTCATGGAATTTTCAGGCAAGGAGCTTATCAAGGGTGAACCTGACGCGTCGAGTTTTCCTTCCGGCGGGCTGAGGGCGACATTCGAGGCCCGGGGTTATACGGCCTGGGATGTAACGAGCCCGGCCTTTCTCAAACAGGACCCTACGGGAACCACGCTCTGCATACCCACCGCCTTCATAAGCTATTACGGCCAGGCCCTGGATAAAAAGGTGCCCCTCCTTAAATCAATTGACGCCCTTTCCAAACAGGCGCTGCGGGTGCTCAGGGCCCTGGGAAACAATGTTACCAAACGGGTCTTTACCACTGTTGGCCCCGAGCAGGAATACTTCCTGGTTGACCAGGCCTACTACAAGAAGCGGCCCGACCTCATCCTGACCGGCCGTACCGTGTTCGGCGCCCTGCCCGCCAAGGGCCAGGAGATGGAGGACCACTACTTCGGCGCCATCAGGGAAAGGGTCGCGGTCTTTATGCGGGAACTCAATACCGAACTGTGGAAGGCAGGTATCCCCGCCAAGACCCAGCATAACGAAGTCGCCCCCAACCAGTTTGAACTGGCGCCCATATATCTTAACTCAAGCGCCTCTGTTGACGCCAACCAGTTGGTGATGGAAACCATACGCAATGTGGCCCGCAGGCACGGCATGGAAGGGCTGCTCCACGAAAAGCCCTTTGCCGGGGTAAACGGCAGCGGAAAACACAATAACTGGTCCATGGCCACCGATGACGGCATAAATCTCTTTGATCCCGGCGAGAATCCCGAATCCAACGCCCGCTTCCTCCTCTTTGCCACGGCGGTTGTGGAAGCCGTTGACCGCTATGCCCTGCTGCTCCGCGCGTCGGTGGCTACCAGCGCCAATGACCACCGCCTGGGCGCCAATGAGGCGCCTCCGGCCATCGTGTCCATATTCTTCGGCGGCCCCCTGACCGAAATACTCGACAATATCGCCGAGGGCAAGGCCGGCGGCAAAACCAGTTCGGGCGGGACCATAAAGCTCGGCGTAACGAGCCTTCCCTCGCTGCCCAAAGACGTATCCGACAGGAACCGCACCAGCCCCTTTGCCTTTACCGGAAACAAATTTGAATTCCGCATGGTGGGATCGTCCCAGTCAATAGCCACGCCCAACACCTACCTCAACGCGGCTGTCGCCCAGGTGCTTTCCGAATTCGCCGGCAAGCTGGAAAAAGCCGCGGACAAAAACGAGGCCATACAGGCCATCATCAAGGAATCCTACGGCAAACACCGGAGAGTGGTATTTAACGGAAACGGCTATACCGACGAATGGGTACGGGAAGCGGAACGCCGGGGCCTCCCCAATGTAAAGAACGCGGTCGACGCGCTTTCGGTGCTGATACGCGGCGAGACCATCTCCCTTTTCGAGGCCCACACTATTTTTACCAAGGAAGAATCGGAGAGCCGCTACCATATTTATCTTGAAAAGTATTCCAAGCAGATAAATATCGAAGCCGGAGTTACCATAGAAATGGCCCGACGCTCGGTATTTCCGGCGGTAACTGCCTATGCCGGCGAGCTTGCCCGGGACGCGGCGGCCCTTGCGGCCATAGGCGCGGTAAGCGTTCCCCAGGAAAAACGGGCCAAGCGCATAGCCGAGCTTGCCGCCGAAACCTATGACGAGACCGCGAAACTTGAAGCCATACTGACGGAGGCCCAGGAGATAGAGGACGCCTTTGCCCAGGCTAAGGCCTATTTTGAAAAAGTCGTTCCCGCCATGGGCGAGGTGCGGGCCAGGGTGGACGCCCTTGAAAAACTCGTGTCCAAAACCGCCTGGCCATTCCCCGGTTATGAGGAACTGCTTTTTACGCTGTAGCCGTAGGAGCCGGTTCAACCCTGGAAAATCCTACATAAATGTAGTATTGTAACTTCATGAGTAATGTTGAAGAGAAGGCAGGGGACTACGAAGGGGCCGAACTGGCGCTTCTTTTCGATATTGTCCGTACCCTTGACAAGCATGTTGAATTACGGACCGCGCTGGGCCCCGTGCTGAGTCTGCTTGAGATTGGCTCGGGCCTGACGCGGGGCATGGTTACGCTTCTCGACCGTTCCACCGGGCTTCTTAAAATTGAAGAAGCCTACGGCCTCAGCGCCGAGGAAAAAAAACGCGGGCTGTACCGCCTGGGCGAGGGCATGGTGGGCAGGGTCTTTGAGTCGGGCCTTGGCATTACGGTTCCTGATCTTTCAAAAGAACCCCGCTTTCTTAACCGGGCCAAAAACAGGCCCAGGGAAGACCTCGCCGCCCTTACCTATTACTGCGTACCCATACGTTCCGGGGGCAGCGTCATCGGAACCCTCAGCGCCGAACGGCGCATACCGGAGCGTGATCCCCAGCGGCGCATGGCCCTGGACCGTTCGTTCCTGGAAAAAGTTTCTTCCGTGATTGCCGATTCGGCGAAGCTCCGGGAACGCATAATGGAGGAGCAGTTCCGCTTCTTCAAGACCCGGCCCGAAGAGGCCCTCAACGAGGCCAGGGACGGCGGCGGCCGTATCGCCCCGGGTTCTTCCATAATCGGAACCAGCAAGGCCATGCGGGGCGTCTTTGACATGCTGGCCCAGGTAGCCCCCAGTGACGCCACCGTACTGATCACCGGCGAAAGCGGCACGGGAAAGGAACTTGTGGCCGCCGAGCTTCACCGGCTTTCCCGCCGGTCCCGGTCCGTGCTGGTCAAGGTAAACTGCGCGGCCCTGCCTGAGTCCATTATCGAAAGCGAACTTTTCGGCCACGAGAAGGGGGCCTTTACCGGCGCCACAAGCCAGAGAAAGGGCCGCTTTGAGATGGCCGGCGGGGGAACCCTGTTCCTTGACGAAATTGGCGAACTTTCCCCGAGGATACAGGTAAAGCTCCTCAGGGTGCTTCAGGAGCGGGAGCTTGAAAGGGTAGGGGGGAGCGCCACCATTAAGGTCGATGTACGGCTCATCGCCGCCACGAACCGGAATCTTGAGGAAGAAGTCAAAACAGGCGTCTTCAGGGAG
>JAIRXO010000267.1 GCA_031268255.1 Spirochaetaceae bacterium | reverse complement strand
AAAAAGATTTCTATAATAAGTTATAGATAAAATTATAATTTAAGCAAGCCGTGTTCCAAAAAAGCCCCCCTGCCGAATAACACGTTATTATGTTAGTTGAAACTTACTTTTGAAACTCCACCGGACCGCGCATCAGGCCGTTATGCGCTATCAGGGTGAGTATGCCAAACTCTTTGCGGCTTCCCCGATTCAGGGAGTTTGACCGGCTCGTCCCTGGAATTACTGCCGCTTGACATACTGCCTGTTTTGGTTCATTGACAGGATTCCCGACTATGTTGTCCGTAACAGGAAAGGCGTTACCTTTGTTGACCGCAGTCATCTTGATCTGATTCAGCGCGAGACGAATTTTCAGTATTCCGGTGCGGTAAGCGATGAGACAATGGATAGATACCGGCGCGGCGTTTTTTATCGATAATGCATTCACCCCGCCAATTTTTGGTGGCCGCGAGCAGTCGTCAAACCTGGGATATAGCGGCAATACCATATTAATATAATCGAATCATTCCTGTGGGCGAATGTAGGGGCCGGCTTTGAATATAAGCGAGAGTACAAATTGTTTACCGAAACCAATCCGAGCTATGAGTCTTCTGAACTATGGATAAAAAGTAATGCCGAAGACAACCTGAAGTTCGTACTGTCGGCAGGGATATATATAAAGCTCTGGTATTTTTACGCCCAGACAAAATACACATATATCGTGGGAGACGAATTCGATTATAGCACATACGGTCTAAATCATCTCAGCGTTGGTTTGGGCTATATCTGGCGAAGAAAACAAGCTATCTAGCCGTCGATGAAGGATCGCCAGGGCTGTTCCGTCTGGAATGGTTCTTGCCCGGAGATGAACTCCTTTACAGTGTAATGGCCTTTTGCGCCGCTCATTCGTCTCATCATTCTTTAAGGAGAAAAAACGGTAAAGGTTCCGCCAAAACTGGCCGCCCTTCTTGTTCTCTGCTACCGGTATATTTTTGTCATGTATGAAAGGGTATTCGTATCAATACAGGCAATGCGTCTGCGCCGTCCCCGGCAGGGAACCCTGACGGCCTGGCGCTCGTATACGGCAGTTTCCCCGTTACCAGAACTTTCCGCTGGAAAACCAGGGACAGCCTTGCGCTGGCTGCCGCTTTTGTTGTTTCAATATTATTGGTATACTTTGGTAATCTGCTCTGAGATTTGCAACGGAGACCGCAGTGGCGTATTTACAGGTAGAAGGTTTGAGTTTCTCTTACGAAAAGCACAGGAAAGTTCTTAAAGACATCAGTTTTTCCGTGGAAAAGGGCCGCTGCCTCTGTATAGCCGGGGCCAACGGGTCGGGAAAATCAACGCTCCTTGAACTGCTGGCCTCCTGCATGAAACCTTCCGCGGGTTCAATAACAATAGGCGGCGTTCCACTTTCGTATAACGGAGAACTGTCCGCCGTCTCTCCCGTGCCCGGCCTGCTCGGTAACGAAACTTTTCTGCAAAGCATAGGGCTGGAACTGCCCCTTTGCCGCTTCTCTTTGCCGCCTGACGCTCAGGCTACCGGCGCACAAGGTCCTCACTGAGGCCGAAACTTTCCTCGCCGTGGTATGTTTCGCCGGATGGTTCAACATGAACCATAATGTCGTAGACGCTGTCAATGCGTTCTTTGATGGCCTTCTCTACTTCGGTGGCGATGCGGTGGGCCTCCCTCACCGTGATGGCCGGATCAACTTCAATATCAATATCAATGTCCCAAAAACCGCCTACGCGGCGCATACGGGTACGGTGGGGATTGCCCGCGCCCTTGACCTGCCTGACAGCCTCAAAAACTTCCCGGTACGGTTCGGTGCCGCTGGTTCCGTCCATGAGTTCCACATTGGCCTCGATAAAAATGCCTATGGCCGATTTGATGACCCAGAAGCCGACCAGTATGGCCGCTATGGAATCAATGGCCGCTATGCCTGTTGCAATGGCGGCCACAAGGCCGGCAAGAACCCCCGCCGAAATGATAACATCAGAGGCCATGTTCTTCGCGTTGGCCCTGAGCATGGCCGATCCTCCCCTCTTTCCCAGGACGAACTGGCTTACGGCGAGGAGCAGTTTTCCGCCTATTGAGATGCCGGTGGCGATAAGCGCCGGAGCGCCGGGGATTTCGAGCTTGACCCCCGAAAGAAGGTTCGAGCCTGCCTTGAGTATAAGCTGGGCGCCGGCGAAAAAAAGTATGAAGGAGAGCAGCGCGGTGGCCACAGTCTCTTCCCTGCCGTGGCCCCAGGGATGGTTTGTGTCGGCGGGCCTTGCGATGATGCGCGATACTACCAGGGACATGATCGCGATAAGCACGTCAATCGACGAGTCAATGCCGTCACCGACAACGGCAAGGCTGCCTGAGCTGATACCTATGGTGATTTTTACCACGGCCAGGACCGCGTTTCCGGCAAGGGCAATGACGGACGCAAGGCGTATAAGAGCGACTCTGGACATCTTATCTGTCATGATTGGAAAGCACCAGCCGCCTGTAGGTCTTTTCGTCAATGGGGTAGAGTTGTACCGCGAAAAAAGCGCCGCAGAGCGCAAGCGCCGGAAGGGGCCCAACTATAATTCGTATGGCCAAAAGGGACCCGGCCTCCTGGACCGCGCCGGCAATATAGCCGCCCAGGTCAAGCACAAGGCCGGAGAGGGAGAGGGCCAGGGCCGTACCCAGTTTGGACATAAAGGTCCACATGCCGTAGTAGGCCCCCTCTTTGCGTTCACCGCTTGCCGCCGCGTCGAATTCTATTGTATCGGGAACCATCGCGAAAGGCGCGACATAGCTGAAGCCCACGCCGGTTCCCGCCAGGACCATGAGGCCCATAAAAAACGGCAGCCCCAAACGGTGCCCCAGAAAAAAGATGGCCGTGCAGCATAACACGAGTATGACAAAACAGATTTGGTAGGTTTTTTTCTTTCCTATATATTTTGAAACCAGTACCGACACGGGGATAAAAATCATGGCCACAAGGAGGAGGAGCCCCATGGCGGAATAGGCAAGATCTTCCCTGCCGTAAATATATTTGACATAGTACACCAGTATGCCCTGAAGAAAAGAAATCCCCATGATATGCAGCGTATAGGCCAGGAGGAGGAATATAAAGGGCCGGTTATGGAACACAGCGCCGTAGGTTTCAAAGAAACCTTTCGCCGGATAATCCGCGCGGCTGTGCCGCTTCTCCCTGGTTCCGAAAAAGGTGGCGAGGGTAGTAACCATGATGAGGCCGCCCAGCATGGCGCCCAGGGCGGAAAAGCCCGCGCGCTTGTCAGGAAAGCGGTCCACAATGGGCTGCACGGCCGCGGCGCCTATGAGGGTTCCAAAAACCGCGAAACCAAAACGGTATCCGTTGAGACTGGTCCTTTCGTGATAATCATCCGTAAGCTCTGGTGTCAGGGAAGAATAGGGAATGTTGATGACAGTCCCCGCCGTATTGAGCAGTATCAGCGCCCCCGCGGCCCAGATTACAAGAAACCTTGGATCACTGGTAGCCGGACTGGTAAAAAAGAACCACATGGCCAGCGCCATGGGCAGTGCGCCAAAAAGGAGATAGGGCCGCCTTCTTCCCCAGGGAGAACGGGTACGGTCGGAAATATAGCCCATAAGGGGATCGGTTACCGCGTCCCAGACCTTGCCTGTCATGCCCGCCAAACCGGCCAGACCCGCCGCGAGCCCCACAGTATCGGTGAGGTAATTGAGACTCCAGAAGCCGATAACCGTAAAAAAAAGGTTACCCCCCAGGTCGAAAACCCCAAAGCCCAGTTTTTGCCCTACGCTGAGTTTCTTAGCCATAAAAAAATAGTAACGCACTTTACTTGTTTGTACAATGAAACCGGGACCCCTTTTCGGCTGGATTATTTATGAGGCATCAGTAATTCCAAATTTAACCACCGATAACATAGGACCCTACGGACAACACGAAAAGGAAGAATTTTTATCCGAGAATGGACGCTACTTCACGCGAACTCCTGTTTTTATGAATAATTCGCATTTCTTCGCGGACTTCTTTGACTTTTTCGACTGATGAGGCATTGCGGGGGCCGTGACAAAAAAACGATTAGCTCTGATACTTGTGTTAATGAATTATTT
>JAIRXO010000246.1 GCA_031268255.1 Spirochaetaceae bacterium | reverse complement strand
GCAAAATCAAAAGGTTTGAAAGGGAATACTCGTTTTTTCATCATCGCACTTCCATTTTATTGTGCCCGCAGCCGGCGCTACAGATGCCGCCGGCCCCGCACGCGCCGCAGCTTTCAGTGCCGGAACCAGGTTCCGTATGGGGATGGCCGTGTTCCATTTCAGAAGGAAGCGCCTCCCTGACTGAACGTATCGTAATGTCAAAACCCAGGTCCAGGCCCGCCATGGGGTGATTCGCGTCAACCAGGGCCTCGTTTTCGCTTACCCTGGTAACAGTTACCATGCGGCTGCCGCCTGAAGTGTCGGCTTCAAAACGCATACCCTCCCGGACTTCCACCGGAAAACGGTCAAGGGGAACGGCGAGAACAAGGTTTTCGTTCCTTTCACCATAGGCTTCCGCCGCCGGAACAGTTACCGTAAACCTGTCGCCATCGGCCCTGCCTTCCAGGGCGTTTTCGAGGCCGGGGATGATGTTTTCATACCCGTGGAGATAGAAAAGGGGACCTGTATGCTCTGATGAATCAAGAACGGCATTATCCGCGCCGGTAAGGGTATAGTCAAAACCCGCAACCCTGTTTTTCGTTATTGTCATGATTATTTCTATCATAAGTTGAAGCATCCTGCAAGCCCTAAATCAGTGCTTCCCTGGCTGTAACCTTTTTTTCGGGAGGTGTTTTATATAGTAAGCAACGAGTTTTCCTTCGTTCTGTAAACCGCGGTCAGCCATTCCTCCTCCTGGCCGCGGTTTTTTGTTGCGGGCATTGCCAATTATGCGGCGCGGGAGTAGAATGAATCGAGTAAACTATGCGGCGTGTAACAGGTACCACCAAGAAAACCCAGACCAATCAATCCTCCGAAAAATTATTCAGCATTATGGAACTTTTGGCCGAAGCGGACGGCCCCATGAGGCTCCTGGATATTTCCAGGGCGCTGCATATTAACACCAGCACGACCCTGCGTTTCCTCAATACCATGCTGAAATGCGGGTATGTGACTCAGGACGCTGATTCCCTAAAATACTATCTTACCTTTAAGATTTGTACCGTTGCCAACAAAATAAGTTCCAAGATGAATATACGCGTGCTTGCCGCTCCATACCTCCGGGAGCTTTCAGGCATCTTTGGCGAATCGGTGTGCCTTTCGGTGGACCAGGATATGAAGGTTGTATACATCGACGTGGTGGAGGGGCCTGATCAGATGATACGTTCCATGCAGCGCATCGGCAGCCTTGCGCCGCTTCACTGTACCGCGGTGGGAAAGCTGTTTTTATCCGAATATGCGCCGGAAAAGCTGGAAAAGTTACTGGCTTCAGGCTTAACCAGATTTACGCCGAACACCTTAACCACCAGGCCCCTCCTGGAAAAGGAACTGGCCAGGGTGTGTCACAAAGGCTATGCCATAGACAATGAAGAATGTGAAATCGGAGCCCGCTGTGTCTCCTGTCCGGTCCGGGACCACGGCGGAAACATCGTTGCCGGGATAAGCGTTACCGGCCCCGCCGTAAGGCTCACCGATGACCTGATTTCCAAAAAAATAAACCATCTGCTTAAAGCGGCGGGTGAGCTTTCCCGCCTGCTGGGATACGACGCTCCCGCCAAAAATACCGCCGCCAGGCGTTAAAGGCCCTAATATACAAATTCTTTGCAGTTGTTCAGGGCGGTCCCCATGGAACAGTCTACCGCGGGATCGCAGACTATATCAATGACCGCGGGTTTTCCCGATGCCAGGGCGCGTTTGAAGGCCGGGGAGATTTCGTCCGGGTCAAAGACCCGTTCGGCATAACAGGCAAAACCTTCAGCCGCTTTTACATAATCAATGAGTCCCTGGTTTTCTTCCATAGCCACATCGCACTCATAGCCATAGGCGTATTTCTGGTTTTGCCTGATCAGGCCCAGATAGGCATTGTTTACCACCGCGACTATCACCGGAATTTTGTATTTTGCGCAGACCGCCAGTTCCTGTATATGGAAGGTAAAGCCAAAGTCTCCCATGACCGCGACTGTCTGCCTGCCTGAGGCAATGGCCGCGCCAAAGGCCGCGGGTATGTCATAGCCCAGGGTTCCCGCCCCCCCTGATGGAAGGTAGTGGCGGGGTTTGTTTATTTTCTGGAGCTGGCCTGACCAGATTTGCGTAATGCCGCATCCTGTGGTAAACACCGCGTTGTCGCCAAAGCTCTTGTTCAGTTCCTGGAATACCCGGTGGGGAATAATTGGTTTTTGGGTGTAGTCTGTTTTTCGTTCCAGTTCTTTCCGTAATTTTGGAAGCTCTTCCGCGTCCTTGCGGGACGCCGCCTTGCCGCGCTTTTTTGCCTCGTCGAGAAGCGCGCAAAGGGCCTTCTTCGCGTCGGAAACAATGCCCAGGTCGGCGGGGAATATCTTTCCTATTTCCTTTGGGTCTATATTTATATGGATGAATTTTCTGCTGCCCCGGTACACATCAAGGGCGCCGGTATGACGGTCGGTAAAGCGGCAGCCGATACCCAGAACCAGATCGGAATTCAAAAAAATTTTATTGCCTATGGGTTGTCCGACCTGGATACCGCAGTGCCCCGCGTTAAGGGGATGATCTTCGCTTATACAGCCCTTGGCCATGTAGGTGGTTATCACCGGCAGTTTCAGGGTTTCCGCGAGGTTTAGCGCCTCCTGTACCGCACCGGCCAGCAAGACACCGCCGCCCACGAGGAGCAGGGGGCTTTTCGCCTCGTTGATCATAGTAATGGCTTTGCCTATATCGGCAGGGGCCGGAGCGGGAACATTGATAGCCTGGCTCCTGTATGACGCGGGATCAAACTCAATATCGGCATTTTGAACATCCAGGGGCAGGTCAATAAGAACCGGGCCGGGTTTTCCCTCCCTGGCAACGCGGAACGCCTCGTTAAATATGGGGACGACCTGGGCGGGATCGGTAACACAGTACGTTTTTTTCGCCACCGGTTCGCAGATTTTGGCAATGTCAACACACTGGAACGCGTCTTTACCGAGCTGGGCGGTAACGGCCTGACCGGTAATGGCAATGAGCGGAATACTGTCAATGTTACAGGTATATATGCCGGTTACAAAATTGGTTGCCCCGGGCCCCGATGTACAGGCCGCCGCGGCAAGTTTTCCGCTGGCCCGGTAGTAAGCACCAGCCGCGTGTACCGCCGCTTCTTCGTGACGGTGACAGAAGTGCTGTATAGCCTTGCTCTGCCCGAGGTATTTATAGAACCCGTTGATTCCGGCTCCGGGAATCCCGAACACCGCCGCAATCCCTTCAAGTTCCAGGATTTTTATAATCGCCTCTGATGCCTTCATTGTAGCCATGGGAACCTCTTTGTAGTTATTTTATTTAGTAAAACCATGTTTTATTTAATAATATCATACGCCGGCAAAAAGGACAATAGGTTTTAATACGTTTAGGGGTAATTTATTTTATTGACAGGTATCCCCAATCGTGATACCTTTTAATAAAACTGTATTTTATTTATTAAAATAGGCAGAATTGAGGAGAAATATGCGTACCATCAGGGAACCGGCAAAAAATATTCCGGTACTCGCCGAAGCGGATATACTGGTTATTGGCGGAGGCCCTGCGGGTATTGCCGCAGCGATTGCCGCCGCACGGGAAGGGGCGGAAACCATACTGGTAGAGCGATACGGCTGTTTTGGCGGAACCCTGACCCAGACCGGCGTAGAGGCAATCGCCTGGTACAGGCACCAGGGGACTGTGGAGGCCGGGGGGCTGCTCAAGGAAATAGAAGCCGCCGCGCAGGCTATGGGCGCTTCTACCCAAGAGTGCCAGTCTGACAGTCAGGCTATTGATCCCCACCTGTTCAGGTATGTATGCGACAAAATGATAGAAGATGCCGGGGTCAAGCCCATCTTGCATTGTATGGCGGTAGATGCAATAATTGACCAGGGAAAGTTTGCCGGAGTTTTAACCGAGAGCAAATCAGGGCGGCAGGCTATTATCGCCAAAAGAGGCATTGACTGTACCGGCGACGCGGATATAGCCGCCCGGTCGGGGGTTCCTTTTTACAAGGCCCCCAAAGAAGAATTGATGTTTGTTACCCAGATTTTTGGCTGCCGCAGGGTGGATACAAAAAAATTCATAAAATATGTGGAAGAAGAGCTCAAGCCCACATACCGCGACTGGAGCGGGGACTGCTGGAATCAGAAAATTGACGAGAATGCCGCGGGTATGTTTTCGCCCTATATCGAAAAAGTTTTTATCGAGGCCCTGCGGGAAGGCTCCCTGCAAACTCAGGATAAAGAAGTGAGTTTTGGGGGAACCTGGAGTACTGTAACGCCTGAGGGAGAGGTAACGCAGCTTAATATGGTATCCATAAGAAATATTGATTGTACCGATGTGTTTGACTTAACCAGGGCCGAAATAATCGGCAGGCGTAATTGTATAAAGGCTCTGGAGACGCTTAAAAAAAGCATTCCGGGTTTTGAAAACGCCAGTTTAAGCAATTTCGGCATGACCATAGGGACCAGGGAGTCCCGCCTCATTAAAGGTTTGTACACGATTACCGCCGGGGATGTGTTTAACCAGGGGCGCTTTGAGGATTCCATCGCTATTTTCCCCGAGTTTATTGATGGCCGCGAATTTCTGGTGCTGCCCCTTTCGGGACGCTACTATCAAATTCCTTACCGGGCGCTGGTGCCCCAGGGCGTGGATAATCTTTTGGTAGCCGGACGCTGTATCTCTGGAGAACCGGCGGCGCATACGTCGTTCCGCAATATGGCCTGCTGTGTGGCTACAGGTCAGGCCGCGGGAATCGCCGCCGCCTGTTCCCTCGGTCAGGGTGTAAGTGTCAAAGCGGCGCCTATACCGCTGGTACAGGAGGCTTTGACGGCTCAGGGGGTCAGATACCAGTAAATCCCCGGCTGCCGTAAATTTTAGGCGCGCTTTGAAACACAAAGACAGGCGCGATTTTATAGTAAGAGGCGAGTACACTTAAACTTTTTGGTTTAAGCGGTTTGCCATATATTTTGAGGAGGATATTGATGAAAAAGGTATTTGTTCTTTGCGTGGTCCTGGCAGCCGTGATGGCTGTTGCCGGCTGCAAAAGGCAGGAGGCGCCCAATTCCAGAACGGCGGGGACTGAAAAACTGGTGTTTAAGCTCAGTCATGTGTTTCTTCCCGAACAGCCGCTTCATATAGCCCTTCAGCGTGTAGCGGAAAACATCAACAGGCGGACCAACGGCAGGATAGAAATTCAGCTTTTCCCCGACGGGCAGATTGCCAACGGTGTTGACGGTGTCGAACAGGTTGTTCAAAATTCGTATTTTATCAACATGTACGATTCGAGCTGTCTGGAAAACTGGGTTCCTGATTTGGCAGCCCTGGTGGGACCCATGCTGTATCAGAGCGGTCAGGAATACTCGGCGGTATGCCAGAGCGACCTTGCCAAATCGCTGTGCCTTGACGCGGAAGCGAAGGGAATAAAAATACTGGCCCTTGATTACAACTTTGGTATGCGCGGCATCCTTTCTACCAGGAGAAAAGGCGCCATACGCACCATTGCGGAACTTCAGGGCGCCAAAATCCGTATGCCCAATACAGCTTTCTGGATCGAAACCATGAACGGTTTTGGCGCGGCGGCTGTGGGAATGCCCTGGGCCGAAGT
>JAIRXO010000185.1 GCA_031268255.1 Spirochaetaceae bacterium | reverse complement strand
CCTGTCGACCCTGAACGCCGGAACTATCTGCCCGCCCATATTGACCCATGTTTTTACCCGCTCAACGCCAAGAGTACTGGCGAGGTCCATGAAGCTGGCAAAATCAAGTTCCCTGTGGCCAAAAAGGTATTCGGCAAAGGTGTTAAATACATAATAGCGGAGCATGCTTGTATAGGCGTCAAGGGCCTGGCGGGGTTTTAGTATGAGCTGTTTTCTCTTGTGCCGTTCAAGCCCTGTAACGGTAACGCCGTCGCGGGTTTCGCTATCGGGCCCCGCTTCGGCTATCCAGGCGGAAAGGAGTTCTCTGGCGGTGATGATTTCCTCAGCCGTGTCGGGGGCGAGATAGGCTGTTTCAATATATTGAATTTTCTTTTTGCGCCTGTCCCTGCTCTTCGCTTTCCAGGAATTCCGTTCCAGGGCGTACATATTGTACATCCAGAAATAGGCGGGCATGATTTCGACCCGGTCATGTTTGACATTGTGATTCACCAGGGAGAAGGGGAGGGGAATATCCATTTCATGGGCATAGTCGCCCTTGCTTATCAGTATAAAGCTGGCAAAGCGGCTTGAGTGCTTGAGTGTTACCGAAAGGCCCGGCCAAAAACCCCTGCCCGCCCGGATTTCCCCGTCATTGGCGCGGCTGTTGTGGTTCGAGCCTATGGTGGCCCCGGCGGCCATATTGGACAGTCCCTGAATGAGCGCGGCGACAAGAAAGGAATTGTTGTGGTGCTGTTCGTGGACAGGGAATATGAGGTTGTTGAGTATCTCGCAGCACGAAACCGTGGAATTGTCCCCCAGCACCGAATGGATGAGCCTCGCCCCGTACTTGAGGCTCGAATTGCTTCCCATGACAAAGCGCACCGCCTTGACGCCGTAAAAAACATGGCAGCCGAAACCTATGATGCCGTTTACCAGTTCCACCCCTTCGCCTATTTGGGTAGCTTCGTCCCCGGAAGAATTTATGGTGAGGTTCTTGAGCTTGTTGGCGCCTTTTATATACGCGTAGTCCCCAATGGCGCAGTCCTTGATTATACGGCAGCTTTTGATGACGGCGCGGTTTCCTACCGTACCGTATCTGCCCCGCTTGACGCCGTATTGTTTTTGGGTCAGGTCTTTCAGGGCCTCCGTAAGCGTCCTGTCGTCCCGGAAAGCCGCCCAGAGAAAGGCGTCGGCGCTTATCATGCCGTCAAAGGGCAGTACGGACCTTCCGCCGGCCTCGTTCATCACATCTATCCAGACCCGGACATCTTCGCTTTCGCCTGACGCCAGTACGCCGTTGCCGAATTTGGCGTGATTTGTGGTCTGCATCTCGTCAATGCGGGAGAGTATTACCCGGTCCCCTATAATGTAATGGGAAAGATAGGGGCAGTCGTATATGGCGCAGTCCGATCCTATATCGGACGAAACAATCATGCTGTTTCTTATTCCAGAGGGAAGGGCAAAATCGTGGTGCCGTATAACGGTGTTCGTAAGGGGGCCGAGGCGTACCAGGCCGTAGAAGCCGGAGTTGTGTATCAGGCCGGGGTCAAAGGGGTCTGACACAAGGAAGTCGTCCCAGTCAGGCGCGTAATTGCCGTTTTCAAGCAGCACTTTTTTTTCCCCGGCGCTGAGAGCCCTCCAGGGACGGGGCGGCGCTTCCTCATTGCGGAGATAAAATTCGTCCTTTCCTTGGGGAAGAAATTCAGGCGGTATAAACCCGTAACCGAAACCGCCCTCAGTCATGGCCGCTTCCTGTCATGTCAAGGACGCGGCGGAACGCCGAATTGGCCTTTTTAAGCTCCCGGGAACCCCTGGTAATCTTGCAGAGCGAAACGCCCAGTTCCCTGGCGATTTCCCGCTGGGGTATTTTTTTGTCCAGGGCCTTTACCAGGGCCCACCTGGCCGCGATATCCCTTATTTCCGCGGGAGTCAAAAGACAGCGGAGAAAGGCCGAAATGAGGGCGGGATCGGCAGTCTTTGCCAGAGCCCGGGAAAGTTCGCTGATATTCTGTTCAACTTCCTGAGTGTTCATGCCCATGACAATAGTATAACAGGGAATCCCCGTTTCAGCCATAGCTTTTACATACGGACGCTGGCGGCCAGGGCGAGGATTTCCTCAGGATGGTTTACAACGCGGTCGGCCCCCGCCTTTTCCAGGGCTTCCCGCCCGCGGAAACCCCAGGAGACCCCTATGCTGTGGCAGTCCGCCGCCCTGGATGTTTCCATGTCAAGCTCCGAATCTCCGGCGAAAATCGTCTGCCTCGGATTGCTGTCAAGTTCAAGAAGTATCTCCCATACGGCCTGGGGATCGGGCTTCCTCGGTATTCCCTTCCGCTCGCCGAATACCAGGTCAAAGGAACCGGCAGGGAAAAGGGTTTGAATGACTTTAAGGGTAAGGGAATGAAGTTTGTTGGAAAGCACGGCGCTTTGTATCTTTTTTTGCTTGAGGGCGGCGATGAGTTCCGGGATGCCGGGATAGGGACGGGAAAAATCAGAGGGATGGCCGCTGTAATAGTCAAAGGAAGCGTCATAAAGTTTCTGTACGGTTTCTTCGTCCCGGTTTCCCTCAGGCAGGCAGCGGGTACAGAGATTGCGCCAGCCCCAGCCGACCAGGGGATAAAAGTCGTTTTCTTCGTATTCAGGAAAACCGCTGACGCTGAGGCCGTGATTTACCGCCCTGGCTATATCGGCTATGGTATTCACAAGGGTGCCGTCAAGGTCAAAGATGATGGTTTTAAATTTCATTGGTACATAATAGTGCGAAAACACGAAAAGGAAAAGCTCGAAAGCTATTGTTTTTTTCGCCGCCAGAGTGTAAGGTATTATATGTAAGGATGGTACAAATGAAAAAAATGCTCTTCCTTGTGCCCATACTGGTGTTTTTTGGGTGCAAGACGGTTCCCCAGACCGGGGGAAATTCTTCCAAGGACAAGGCCCTTGCCGCCTTGGAGTTAGCCAGGTCCGTCAAGGCCGATGTGGCGGCGAAGGATATTTTTGATCCCGCTTTGGCTGTCTTTAACGAGGCGGAAGGTCTTGCCTCCTCTTCGTCCGCCGAGGCAAACAATAAATACCTCACCGCCGAGAAGGGATTTACCAACGCCTATAACAGGGCCCGCGAGCTTCGCGGCGCCGCTCAAAACGAGCTTGACAAGGCCAAGCAGGAAATACGGAACGCGGAAAATGACGCGGCTGAACTGGAAGAAAGCCGCAGGGCCGCGGAGGGTTAAAATGAAAAAATGTGTAATTGTTCTTCTCTTACTTTCGCTTTTATGCGCGGCCCTCGCCGCCCAGTCCCTCCAGGACAATGAGTATTACAGGCAGTCTGTGGAATATGCCAATCTTTCCCAGAAAGCCATGGACGAAGGTGATTATGTGCTTTCCCGGGAACACGCCATTAAATCCCAGGAGTACGCCGCCCTGTCCAGGGAATATATACAGGCCCAGCTTTTGATATACAGGGCCCGTTCTTCCTATACGGCGGCCAGGGCGCGGATGAACCTGGCGGACCGTACCAACCTGAGGAACCGTGACCGCGCCCTCTATGACCAGTCGTCGGGAGTATTTGCCCAGGCCACACGGGAGTTTAACGCCGAGGACTGGCAGAACAGCATTACCAGTTCCCAGAGAGTGCTTGAACTTCTCAGGGATATGGATTCACGCTACGCGGCGGTTGACAGGACGGATGCGGGACTGGCCGCCTTTTACAAGGTCAAGCTCAACCCTGCCAGGCGCGACTGCCTGTGGCGCATAGCCGGCTTTGATTTTGTCTACGGCAATTCATGGGAATGGAAACGCCTCTATGAGGCCAACAAGGAGAACTTCCCCGATCCCAATAATCCCGACCTCATTCATCCTGACATGGTATTAAGGATTCCTTCTATCAGGGGTGAGGACCGGAGCGGGACCAGGTAAGGCTTACCGGGCGGCTTCCGTAATTACGATTTAAGAATTTTACCGCAAAGGAGGCTGTCCGAAAAGTTTGAAAAACTTGTACGGACAGCCCCGCCTAAGTCGAATAAGTTTTGTCATTGGAGGCAGTTCCAAAATATCAGATTTTGGAACCGGCTCATTCGTCTGCTAGTTTGTCCTGTTATACAGGGTAATCTCTTCGTTAATCTGGCTTACAATCCTGTCCACCACAGTCTGGGGAGTTATCGACCTGTCGTTGATCATGGTTTCAACTTCGTTCTCGATAATGACCCTGGCTTTGGAGAATACGCCCATGACGCTTCCCGCGCAGGAAGGTTTTGAATTCCGCAGGGCTTCGATGGCCACTATGAGTTCGGGATTGGTGTTGTTGATATAGTCCTGGTAAAAGGGAAGGGCCACAGCCGACCTGCGTATGGGAAGGTAGCCTGTTCCTATGGACCATTCGGCCTGCTGCTGGGCGCCGGTTACGAATTTGACAAATTCCCAGGCGGCGTCGGTTCTTGCGGCGTCGCCGTTATCCATGAGCCAGAGGGAGCCGCCGCCTACCGAGACGCCGCCCGTGTCGCTGGCATTGACTTTGGGGACAGGGGCAAAGCCGACGTTGAAGTTGCCGCCCGCCGCGGTGGAAATATCAACATAGACCGAACAGGAATCAAGGATGTATCCCACCGTGCCGGTGGCAAACTGGTTCTTTGACTCGGCGGTCCCCTTGCCGAAATTCCTGCTTGAAGGATCGGTAACTATGGCCCTGAGTTTGGTGAAAATTTTGAGGAGGGCGTCGTTAGCGATGACCCGGGTGGCCCTGCCAAGACGGCCATTGCCGTTGTCAAGGAGGTCCGTGTCCTGGAGGGACACAAGCTGCTCAAACACCCAACTGTAGTTGGTAAAGGAATTGCCCGCTTCCATGCCGGCGGCCTTGAGTGCCCTTCCCGTGGCAAGGCAGGCATCCATAGTGGCGAAAGCCGTTTTGGGGTCCAATCCGGTTTTCTGGAGGGCTTCCTTGTTATAGACGATGACAGGCGAAGAACAGTTAAAGGGCATGGAATAGAGTTCCCCGTCCAGGCTGTAGTAGGCAAGGATATTCGGCTCATAGTCAGAGATGTCGTACCTGTCCCTGTCGATAAAATCCTGCATCTTGAGGGTAGTTCCCGAATCAATGGCCCAGCGGGTTCCTATGTCGTAGAGCTGCATCAGGTCTGGCCCCGAGCCCTTGGGCGTTGCCCTGAGCTTGGTGATGGCGTCGTCGTAGTTCCCCTGGTACTGGCCTTCTACCTCAATCGTGTTCTGTGACGCGTTAAAGTCGCTGATAAGTTTTTCCAGAGCTTCCCCGTTGCGTCCGCCCATGGCATGCCAGAAAATAACCTTGGTCTTTCCGCCCGCGCTGTTTCCCGATTGCCGGGAACACGAGAACGCCAGCAGAGCCGCCAATGCCAGAACAGGCATAGCCCATAACATTTTCTTCTTCATGATAACTCCTGTGTTAGGCGGCGAAAGCCGCCAAATTTAATCGAACATTAACGCGAAGCGTTAATGCAAACTCCTGTGTTAGTGAACGGTCAGCCCTTGACCGCGCCGGCTGTCATGCCCCGGACAAGATAGCGTTGTCCTATGATGAATACGAATATGGCGGGGATGAGGATTAACACCGATCCGGCGAGGACCACTCCGTAATCTACGGCCTCCGCTTCCTTGAGTATGCTCATGCCTACCTGAACGGTGCGCATCCTGTTGGTATTGGTAACCAAAAGGGGCCAGAGGAACTGGTTGTACACCTGGATAAACACATAGACCCCCAGTGAAGCCATGGCCGGTTTGGAAATGGGCAGTACAATGGTAAAGAGAAAACGGAGGTTCCCGCATCCGTCCATGATGGCCGCCTCATGAAGTTCCTTGGGTATGGTGAGAAAGAACTGCCTCATAAGGAAGATTCCCATGGCCGAGGTAAGGTAGGGAGCGACCAGTCCCAAATAGGTATCACTGAGCCTCGCCTGGGCTATGGTAAGGTAATTGGCGATGATGATGGCGTCAGCCGGTATCATCATGGTGGTCAGCACCAGCATGAAGATGATTTTTCTTCCCTTAAAATTGAAGAACGAAAACGCGTAGGCGGCGAGGCTGCAGGTAATGATCTGCCCCGCGATGACAATGGCGCAGACTATAAAGCTGTTCGCCATAAAACTGAATATGGGAACCGTGCTTGTGGCGTTCCTGTAGGTATAGGTTACAGGGTCATGGGGAATAAAATGGGGCGGTATGGACGCCATTTCCGAAGGAGACATAAAGCTCATGGAAAAGCCCAGGAGTATGGGCGATATGATCAAAAGCCCTATGGCAAGTTTCGCGAGATACGAAAAAATATGAACGGTCCTGGTTTTGCTCATTGGTAGTGTACCATCCTGTCCTCGGTTTTGAATTGAATGATGGTAATTACCAGTATGATTACAAAGAGTACCATCGACTGGGCAAAGGCGGTCTCAAAGCGCGAATCCCGTATAGCCGCCTGGTAAATCGTATACACCAGTACATTGGTGGAATAACTCGGACCCCCCTGGGTCAGCAGCCTGATCTGGGCAAAAGCCTGAAAGGAGGAAACAATGTTGAGGAAAATCACAAAGAATATCTGGGGAGAAGCCACCGGGGTGATGACGCTGAAAAGCCTCTTAAAATATCCCGCCCCGTCTATGCGGGAGCTTTCTATAAGTTCGTCAGGCACATTTCGAAAGCCGGTGAGGAGAAAGATAAAGCTCGTTCCCACATTGAGCCAGATGGTTACAAAGGCTACGCCGAATATGGCAAAGCGGGTGTCAAGAAGCCACCTGATGTCGGTGCCAAGTATATGGTTTACTATCCCCGACTTGCTTGAGGAAAGCAGCATGAACCAAATCGCCGCGGCAGGCGCCGAGGCGACCGCCATGGGCAGGGAGTACATGACTTCGTAAATCCTGCTGCCCCGGACCCGCACATTGGCCAGGGCTGCCAGAAAATACGCGGCAAGAAAGGTGGGGATGCCTACCAGGGGAGCGAAGATGAGGGTCAGCTTGAGGCTGTTAAGAAAAATGGGGCTTGAAAACTGCTTGACGTAGTTTTCGAGCCCCACAAATTCCACCATGCCGCCCCGTGAATTGGTCAGGGTAAAGGAGAGAAACACGGTCTTAAAAAAGGGCATGAACACAAAGACCACAAAGATAAAAATAGAAGGCAGCAGAAAAAGATACGGCGACGCCTTAAAGGATTTTCGTAATTCCATAACGCTATTCAGTTCTCCGTTTGACTACGCAGAAGGACCGCGGTTTTGTCAGGGTAATTAGAGATTATGCTGTCAACGCCGAGTTTGACGCAGTAACGCATATCATCTTCCGTATTGACCGTCCAGGTATTGACTTCAAGATTCCGGTCGTGGGCCTTGTCTACCAGATCGGGGCTGTAATAAAGGCAGCAGAGCCGGGGATGGATGGCGCTGGCATGGTACCGCTCTCCGTACAGGTCCATGTCGATAAGGGGGCTTTCGTACAAAAATCCGGTCCGCAGGGAACTGTCGATTTCCATGCAGCGCCGCACCGATATATGGTTAAAGGACGAAACAAGAATCTGCTTCCCCACGCCAAGGGCGTTTATGCGCTGTATGCAGATTTTTTCGATATCCTTGTAGAAAATTTCCCCGGTTTTTATTTCCAGGTTGAGGAATACCTTGTACTCCGCCACAATCTCAAGCAGCTCGTCCAGGTGCAGTATATGCTGGCCGGAGAATTCCTCTCCTTTCCAGATACCGTTGTCAATCCGGCGGAGTTCGGCAAAGGTTTTGTCACCAACAAAGCCGTTCTCGTTGGTTGTCCGGGAAAGATCGTGATCGTGGATAACTACCGGTTCCCCGTCGGAGGAAAGATGAACGTCTGATTCAAAGCCGTCGGCGCCGGCTTCTTCGACTGCCTTTACAAAGGCAAGACGGGTATTTTCGGGATATTTCCCGCTAAAACCTCTGTGGGCAAGGTTGCGAATTTTCATTGATGCTCTCCAGTACTGTCAAAAAGTATCATGCTTTGAAATCTATTTGTCAAGAAAAATTGAATTATACCCTGGGCGGAAACAGGGGGCGCGGGAAGCAAAACCGGATTTTAGTCCGTACTTCGCGGCCCCCTTTTTCGCGGGCGCTCCCTTAGGGGGCGATTTTAATCTGGGTAAAGTAGAAGAAACCCAGGGGTGTATAGTAAAGACCGGAAAGTTTGGGATTCATCATATACTTCTGGGTATAGAAGTATATGGGGCCCACCGCGTGGTCCCGGCCCATAAGAATATCCTCGGCCTGGTGCATAAAGCGCATGCGCTCGGCGGGAACCGAAGTCGCCTTGGCCCCGGCTATAAGCCTGTCATATTCGGGTACCGCGTACTGGGCGTCGTCATTGCCGCCGCCTGTAACCCACATATCAAGAAAGGATATGGGATCGTTATAATCGGCAATCCAGCCGTGCCGGGCTATCTGGTAGTTCCCGACCTTGCGGTTGTCCAGAAACACCGCCCAGTCCTGATTGGCCAGGGTAACGTTGACCCCCAAAGCGGTATGCCACATATCCTGGAGGGCCTCGCCTATGGCCCGGTGCCTGTCATTGGTGTTATAGGCGTATTCCACTACCGGGAAACCCCTGCCCCCGGGGAAGCCCGCGGCGGCCAGAAGCTGCCTCGCCTCTTCCACATTGGCCTGGTAATCGCTGGTCCCGGTCTTGTAGTAGCCGCCGCCCACCTGGCGGAAATCGGTGCCGCCGCCGCCCGCGTCTACGATTCCCGAGGGAACATAGGCTGTGGCGGGCAGTTCGCCGGTCTGGGTGATCTGGTTTACAATGTAGTTCCGGTCTATGGCAAGGGAGAATGCCTTGCGTACCCTGGCGTCGGTAAAGGGCGCCTTCTGGTTGTTAAAACAGACAAAGTAGGTTCCCAGATAGGGGACTATTTTAAGTTCTCCGTTGGCCAAAAGGGAAGGAATCTCGTCAACGGGCATTTCCTCGATAAAATCAATTTCGCCGTTGCGGAAACCGGCAAGCATGGCGTTGTCATCGTCCATAAGGGCAAAACGTATAAGGTCAGGGCCCGATGCCGGATCGTAGTAGTTGGGATTCTTTTCAAAGAGAAGGTAGCTGTTATGCGTCCATTCCCGCAGCCGGTAGGGACCGTTGCCTATATAGGTTGAAGGGTTAAAGGTCCACTGGTCCCCGGCCTTGGCGATTATATCTTCCCGGACCGGAAAGGTCGCGGGGAAGGCGACGATTTCAAAGAAATAGGGGCAGTCATAGGTGAGTATCACTTCCAGGGTATAGTCGTCTACGGCCCTGACCGCGAGCTGGCTCTTGTCGAGATCTCCGGCCATTATTTCGTTGGCGTTTTTGACCATATCAAGCTGGTAGCTGTAATCCGCGGCGATCTCGGGGTCTACCAGACGCTGCCAACTGTAGACAAAGTCTTTGGCGGTAAGGGCCTGGCCGTCTGACCATTTGAGGTTACGGCGGAGCTTGAACACATAGGTAACGGTCCCGTCGGCGTTTGCCGTTTTTTCAGGCGCGCTCTCGGCCTGGCCCGGCGCCAGAATAGCGTCGCCCCTGCCGTTGTCAACGTACTTGTAGAGGCCCTCAAAGGCGTGGACCAGGTATATAGCGCCGTCCACCGCGGTATTCAGGGCAGGGTCAATGGTGTTTGGCTCCGAGGCGACAATAGCGGTTATCTGGCTCTCCGTAACCGTTTCCCTGGCCGGTCCTGAACAACCCATGGCCGCTGCGGCAAGAACCATCAGAAAAAGAAACATTTTTTTTGCCATACATTCCTCCTAATAAAAACAGTTTATGATATTGTCCAAAAACCTGCGGTTCTGGACAAGCCCCCTAGTTTGTATACAAATGACAGGCCACCCGGTGTCCCGGGGCGGCTTCGGCAAGATCGGGCATGGTTACGGCGCAGTGTCCCATGGCGCGGGGACAGAGGGTGTGGAATGGGCAGCCCGGCGGGCTTTCCATGGGGTTGGGTATCTCTCCTTCCAGGACAGAACGTTCCCGGGAACGGGTTTTTACCGGGTCCGGGATGGGCACGGCCTGGAGCAGGGTTTTGGTATAGGGATGAAGGGGGTTTTTGTAAAGCTCGCCGCTCCCGGTAAGTTCCACAAGATAGCCCAGGTACATGACTCCTATGCGCTTTGATATATGGCGGACCACGGAAATATCATGGGCTATAAAGAGATATGCGAGGCCCAGTTCGGCCTGCATGTCCTCAAGCATATTGACTATCTGGGACTGTATGGATACATCCAGGGCCGACACGGGCTCGTCGCAGACTATAAACTCAGGCTCCACCGCCAGCGCCCTGGCTATGCCTATGCGCTGCTGCTGGCCTCCTGAAAATTCATGGGGATAGCGGTTGGCGTGTTCGCTGTTGAGGCCCACCTTGGCAAGCAGGGCGGCTATGCGCTCCCTGCGTTCTTCCCTGGTTTTTGCCAGGCCGTGTATGTCTATGGGTTCGCCGACTATCTCTCCCACCGTCATGCGGGGGTTGAGGGACGACGAGGGGTCCTGAAAGATGATCTGCATCTTTCTTCTATAAGGAAGCATATTGACGCGGGTAATGTCCTCTCCCTTAAAGAATATATTCCCCGCGCTTGGCTCATAGAGGCGGAGTATGGTACGGCCCAGGGTTGTTTTTCCGCAGCCCGATTCGCCTACAAGCCCAAGGGTCTCGCCCGGAAAAATGGAAAGGGGAACAGATTCTACCGCGTGGATATGCCGTATCCTGCCCCAGGCCTCCCTGACGGGAAAGTACTTTTTTATTCCGCGAAGTTCGATAAGGGGATCAGCCATTATGGTTCCTCCCTGGAAAGGAGCCAGCAGCTTGTCCGGTGGCTCTCCGAAAGAACCGTCTCCGGGGGCAGATGCCGCACGCAGATTTTCATGCAGGCGTCACAGCGGGGGGCGAAGGGACAGCCCGGATTGGGTTCCAGCATATTGATGGGCGTTCCCTCGATGGGGATGAGCCTTTGGTTGGTTTCGTCATCAATGCGGGGCATGGAGCGGAGCAGCCCCCGTGTATAGGGATGGCGGGAATCGTAGAAAATATCCTCCACCGTCCCCTGCTCCACAATGTGGCCGCCGTACATGACCGATACCCTGTCGCAGATTTCCGCCACGACGGCAAGGTTATGGGTGATAAAAACAATGGCCATGCGGGTCTTGTCTTTGATACGCTTCATCAGTTCCAGTATCTGGGCCTGAATGGTAACATCCAGGGCGGTGGTAGGCTCGTCGGCGATGAGCAGCCTGGGCTCGCAGATAAGGGCCATGGCTATCATTACCCGCTGGCGCATGCCGCCTGAAAGTTCGTGAGGATACTGCTTCATGCGGCGTTCCGGGTTGGTTATGCCCACCAGGATAAGCATCTGGAGGGCCTTCTCCCAGGCGTCCCGGAAGGCGAGATGGCCCTTGTGTTCCCTGAGTACGCCGACAAGCTGGCTTCCTATGGTATAAACCGGGTTGAGGCTTTCCATGGGATTCTGAAAAATCATGGAAAGTTTTGAACCCCTGAGCTTTTCCATTTCCTTTCCGCTTTGGGAAAGGAGTTCTTTTCCTTCAAAATAAACTGAACCGCCGCTTACCTTTCCCGGCGCTTCGAGTATGCCCATGACGGCGTAGGCCTCAACGCTCTTGCCTGAGCCTGATTCGCCCACTATGCCCATAACTTCGCCATCCCTGAGGCTGTACGAAATGCCGTCAACGGCTTTTACTTCTCCTACGGGGGTAAAAAAGGAAACCCGCAAGTCCCGGACTTCAAGCAGAATGTTTTGGTTCGTTTCGGGCGTCATTTTTTCAGCCTCGGATCCAGAGCGTCCCGCAGCCCGTCGCCGAAAAGGTTAAAGGAAAGTATCATGAGGCTTAAAATCACCGCGGGGATGATGAGCCTGTAGGTATAGGTATACATGCCGCCCAGCGCGTCTGAGGCCAGGGAACCGAGACTGGTCATGGGGGCGTTTACCCCCAGGCCCAGGAAGGACAAAAAGGATTCAAGAAAAATCGCTATGGGAATCTGGAGACAGGCCGCCGCCACCAGGGAACCAACGCAGTTGGGGAGCAGATGCTTAAAGATGACCCGCCTGTTCCTGGCTCCCAGGGCTATCGCGGCCAGTACATATTCCTGCTGTTTAAGCTGGAGTATCTGCCCCCGTATGATGCGGGCCATGGTGGTCCAGTACAGAAGGGCAAAGGCGATAAAGATGGCGATGATGCTGGGCCCCAGGGCTATAACCAGCCTGCCCAAAAGCCTTGTCTGATTGGCGTCGGCAAAGGCCGTGAGCAGGGGTTTTAATGTTACCGCCAGAAGCAGCACTACAAGCACGTCGGGCACGGAATAGATGATGTCCACAATGCGCATCATAACCATATCGACCCTGCCCCCGGCAAAGCCCGAAACCGATCCGTAGCATACGCCGATGACCAGGGTCAAAAAAGCCGCGGCAACGCCTATCACCATGGAGACCCTGGTGCCGTACATGACCCGCACCAGTATGTCCCTGCCGTGGGTGTCGGTTCCAAAAATATGGGGAAAGATCTTTTCGCCTTCGGCCCTGCGTTCATCTTCACGGGCGGAGTAGTGCAGGGGGGCCAGGTTTTCGCTGCCCCGTACCTGTTCCTCATAGGTATAGCCCATAAAGAGGGGGCCCGCGTAGGCAAAGAGAAAAAGCCCTATGATGACGCCAAAAGAAGCCATGGACACATAGTTTCTTTTGAGCCGCCGCCAGGCGTCCTGCCAGTACGAAATGCTCCGGTGCCGGGGTACGAAGGCTTCTTTTTCCTTTGCCGTGGCGGGAGCAAAATCATCGGCGCTAAACTGTTCTGTCATATCCTGTCCGCCTCCCTGGAAAGTTCTATGCGGGGGTCGATGATTTTGTACAGTATGTCCACAAAAAAACTTAACACGATAACCAGGGCGGCAAAGAAAATGGTGGTCCCCATGATAATGGGATAATCGCGGTTCTGTATACTCTGAATGAAATAGCGGCCCAGGCCGGGTATATTGAATACCGATTCCACCACGAAACCTCCGGTAAGCACCGCGGCGGTGATGGGCCCCAGATAGGTAACTACGGGAATCAGGGCGTTGCGGAGGGCGTACTTGAAGATGATCTTGGGAACCGAATGGCCGTAGGCCCGCGCCGTTTTGATATATTCCTTGTTGAGAACCTCAAGCATGGAGGACCTGGTATACCTGGCTATGGAACACATGGGGGTAAGGCCCAGGGTAAAGCAGGGAAGCACATAACTTATGGCCCCCCGCGACAGCCCCGTCGTGGGAAAAATATGGAAAATCCCGCCGGCAAAACAAACCAGGAGTACCGTGGCGTTTACAAAATTGGGCGAGGCAATACCCAGGGTCGTAAGAATCTGCAGGGCGCTGTCCTCCCACCTGCCCCGGGTATAGGCGGCAAGACAGCCGAGGGCCACGCCGGCGGCAAAGGCCCAGAGCAGGGCAATGGCCCCTATCCTGGCCGAAACCGGGAACATTTCGCTTATTATGGTAAGTACGGGCCTGTTTTTCTGCATTTTAAGGGAAACCCCCATATCCCCCTTGAGGAGGCTCGTCAGGTAGTTTTTAAGCTGGACCGGCAGGGGTTTGTCCAGGCCGTATTTGGCTTCCAGTTCGGCCAGAACCCTGGGCGAAATAGCCTTCTCGCCCAAAAAAGGCCCGCCGGGTACGGTGTTCATAAGAATAAAGGTCAGGCAGATGATAAAAACCATGGTGAGCAGGGAAAGGAAAACACGTTTCAGAACATACACACCCATAATAGTAGTCTATTATGAATTGTTTCGTTCTTACGGTCAATGGCCGATTTTCAAGTTGACAATTCAACGTAAATCCCTCAAGATTGAAGTACATGACCCAGTCTCTGGAAGATTATCTTGAAATGGTGAGTTTCCTCTCCGATGAAGGCGAAGTGCGGGTAACCGATATTGCCGCCAGGCTCAAGGTGTCAAAGCCCTCGGTACTCACCGCCCTGAAATCCCTGGAAGAACAGGGCTTTCTGGAGCATGAACGCTACAGGACCGTCAGCCTCACCGAGCGGGGCAGGGCCAAGGCCAGGGACATCAGGGAACGCCACGATCTCCTTACCGCTTTTCTCAGGGACATGCTTGGCGTGGGAGCGGAAAACGCCGAGCAGGACGCCTGCAAGATGGAACACATACTTTCGGAAGAAACATTTAACAAGCTGAAAGAACTGATGTCCGCGTCCAAAAAGAAAAAGGCCTGAACAAGGCGGAAGCGGTCCGCCGAAGCGTATCATGGGAAGGGCGGAATTCGAGGCGTACTACCGCGCTGTCTACCGGGACCGCTGGGACAGCCTGTACAGGGCCCTGCTTGATGACCACGCGCCGTATTCCTATACCGGCGGCCTGGTAAAGCCCTATGTCCTTGACCGCGCCTCGGTGCTGGGGGCAGAGACCCTGCGCCTCCCCGAATCGGGGACCGTACTGGACGCCTGCGCCGCCCCGGGTGGCAAGAGCCTTGTCATCGCGTCATCCATGACAGCGGAAACAGAACTCCTTTCAAATGAATATTCCGGCCAAAGAAGGCGGCGCCTCTCCCAGGTTCTTGACGAATACCTTCCCGGCCCCCTTCGGGCCAGGGTAAGGGTGTCCGGTTTTGACGCCGCGCGGGAAGGGGGAAGAAAAACAGAGCAGGGCCGCTTTGCCGCGATACTCCTTGACGCCCCCTGTTCCAGCGAACGCCATGTACTCATACAGGCCGCTTCTTCAAAGACAGGCGCCCTTGACACATGGAGCCCCGCGCGGCCCCGCTTTCTTGGAAAACGCCAGTGGGCCCTGCTTTCATCGGCCTTTCTCCTCCTTAAAGACGGAGCGTCCCTGGTCTACGCCACCTGCGCCCTGAGCCCCGAAGAAAACGACGGCCCTGTCTCGCGGCTTCTTGAAAAATACGGGGATGCCGTGATCCTCGACGAACCTGATTTCGAGGAAGGAGAAAAAACCCTGTACGGAAGAATCATGCTCCCCGACGCGGGTGGCATGGGCCCGCTCTATGTGGCCCGGTTCCGCAAGCGGCCACGTTAATTCATACTGAAGTATCTTACCGCCACAGCAATAAACATTATCGTCTGCGCGATGGCGATACGCATGGTTGGAGCGGTTTCAACGCCGTCTGCCAAAACGACATGAATGAGGTTGACGCTTACATTATTGATAAAGTGTACCACCATGCCGTCCCACAATGATGACGCTTGCTTAAACTGCATTCCAAGCTGAAC
>JAIRXO010000178.1 GCA_031268255.1 Spirochaetaceae bacterium | reverse complement strand
CGGGCGTACTGCTCCTCCTCGTACTGAGCCTGCTTTTTATCCGGGCCGATCTTGGCGGTCAGGAAGGTCTTGATGAACGGGAACATCTGTATATGGACGCCATGGCCGCCCAGGACAGGGAGAACTGGGACCGGGCGCTGGGGCTCTTGATGGACGGCGCCATCCGGTATCCCGATGATCTGCGTTTCCCCTGGGCATTGGGTTCACTTTACTTTTCCCGGGAACTTTACAGCCTGGCCTGGGACCAGTTTAGAAAGGCCGAAGCCATAGCCGGCGATGACAGCGGGCTGCTCTACCAGCTTTCAAGAACCGCCGCCCTGCTTAACCGGAACGCCGACGCCGCCGGTTACCTGGAGCGGATTCTGCTCCACGAACCGGCAGACTACCGGGCCGCCGGAGACCTGGCCTGGATATACTACAAGCTCCACCGCCTTGCCGAAGGAGAGGCCCTGCTTCTCAGGGCGCTGGATTTTTACGGTTCGGACCGGAATTTTTCCATGACCCTGGGAACCCTTTACGCGGATATGTTCCGCTATGACGATGCCAGGGCGCGGTATCTTGAGGCCATCGCGGAGGCCGGGGCGGTAGGGGACACAGTTTTCAGCGCCGTGGCGAATTACAATCTTTCCATACTGGAATCACGGTTCTACAAGTACACCGAAGCATCCCAGGCTGTCGGCCTCTCCCTTGCGGCGGCGGACCGGCCTTCGGGCCATATTGCCCAGGGGGAACTGAGCCTGAGGCAGCTTGATTTTGGCAGGACCTTTGCCGAATACGAAGCCGCCTACGAAAGGGAAAAATCCCCCCTTGCCAAACTGAGTCTTGCCCAGGCATATCAGGCGGCGGGCCGCCTGGACGAGGCAAGGCTTTACGCCGAGGACTGCCTTGCCTCCAAAGACCTTTCCTGGATGGTAAACTTTGGCATAACGCCCGAACACTACCGGCGGGACATTCACGAGATACTGGCCGCGGTCTACGAGGGCCTTGAAAACCGGGAACGCCTGAGCCCCGCGCCGGGGATACGGGAAAAGTTTACTTCCCTGGGCCGGACCGTACAGTACCGCTTTAACAGGGAAGTACACAAACTCCTCTACGGCAAATACAGCCTCATTTCCGCCGATTCCTACGCGGAACAGGGACAAAAGCTCGACGCGCTTTCAAATTATTATAACGCGTTCAGGTCCTATCCTTCGCGGGCCCTGGCCTATCTCCGTTCCTGCCGGGATTTTGAAGTCCCCCTGATACCCGCATCATTCCCTTCGTATGAACTTGAAGAAGCGGACCTGCTGGGCAGGGGGGACAAGGCCCTTGCCCTCATAGACAGTTTTGATCCTGTGTTTGAAAGGGACCTGATCGCCGGGGCGTACCGCAGCGCCGCCCGGCACAACCGGAAGAGCGAAACAGGGCGCGATGCCGCCGTCAGGCTCTATGTACTTAACCGGGGCGCGCTCCGCCAGGCCGGCATCTCCCTCCCGGCGCTGCTCCGCGTACCGGACAGCGAGGCTCCCTTTGTCCGCCGCCTCGAAAGGGCGCTGGGCAGGGCCGGCTTTGAGTTTACAGGCGAAAACGCCCGTTTTGAACTCAGGATAGACTGGTCAGGAAACAACCTTGTCTGGGGAATCTACGATACGCAGCGGGGGCGGGAAGCGGTACGCCGGAGTATTTCCGCCGATGAACTTGCGGCCCTTGGCGTTACCGGCAGGGACCGCGCCGAACACCGCCTTTCGCCGCGCGCCGCGGCGGAACTGGCCCGTTCCATAGCCACCGCCGCGTTCAGGCAGTAAGTATAAGCGATTTCAACATTCAATATTCAATAATAACTGATACGGTAATCGCCTATAACGGAAAAGCCCAGATTGGCGTATACCTTTTTCGCGGCGGCATTTTTCTTTTTGACATAGAGGGTAACTTTTTTGCCGTCTGAAAGTATGGAACGGGCAAAGACCGCTCCCAGAGCCTGGGCTATGCCCCTGCCCCGGTATTCAGGGAGAACATAGACGCCGCCTGCCTGGAAGTAGTTATACGAAGCGGCGCTGACATTTATTTTGCCTACGGGTTTTCCGTCAAGCTCGGCGATAAAGGAATGGCCGCGCTTTATGATGCTTTCCGCCGACAGACGGCAGTTGGAAAGGTCAAGCCGTGAGCCTTTGGGGAGTACTTCTTCTGTCTCATAGGCAGCCTGGAGGCGGAAAATATCATCACTATCCCGAATATCCGGCTTCCGTATCTCAAGCGCCCCTGGTCCGGCCTGAAAATATTCAGACGGCGGTTCCTGTATGAGTTCCATGAGGTCGTAGTTCCTTTTTTCCCGGGGAACATGACCCATTCCGGCAAGGGCGTTTTCAAAAATCGCCGCGTCCGTAAGGAGGCCCTGGACGGCGTGAACAGGGTTCATAAGAAGCTGGTAGCGGAGAAAATAGGGAACCGGAATGGTTTCGTTTCCCTTAAACACCGGAAAGAACGACTGATGAAAGCAGAGCAGCGCCGCTTCGGTCTCTCCGCCGGGACTGAAAAGCCCCCAGACTTCGTTATGCCGCAGGGTATTATGCAGAAGCCGCGAACAGGCCGCGACACAGTAAGGCTCCTCCGCTTTAAGAAACGCTTCAAGAAGCCCGGCGTTCTTTTTTGTGATATGCCGCCAGCGTCTTTTTCTGATCATGGCTGCCGGGCGGCCTCTATATTGAAAGGCAGGACGCCTTCCGCGGGGATGCGGCCTACCATGGCGGAAAAACCGGCTATAAAGGATTCGCGGGCATAGCTGTAGACGGCCACAGCGCCGTCAATCCAGGGAACCTGTTCAAGGTATACGGGGCTCAGGATGGAAAAAACAATGACGCGCCTACCCGAATCGCGGAGGATATTGAGCAGCGCGAGGTCATCGGGACCGGCCAGGCAGAAGATAACCGTATCGGCGTTACGGGCGCGCCGGGCAAGCTCCCAGCGGTCGGCGGCTCCCTGAAAGCGGACACGTGCAGCGCCGGGAAAGGCCAGAACCCCGCAGCTTAAAAAATCGCCGTACTGCCCGGCAAGCAGCACCTGTCCCGCCTCCTCGGCTTCCAGGGGAAAGGGATTTTTCCCGCCTTCGCCCTTTACAACCGTAACGCTCCGGGCGGCAAGGTTCAAAAAAAAGCGCGTGCCTTCAGGATTGGGAAGTTCCTCTGCCAACCGTTCAAGATCGGGTATGGGAGGAACAGCCCCCGGAGAACGAAGGTATTCCAGTTTGACGGCAAGGGCTCTCCTCGCCGCGTCCCTGACCCTTTCGCGGAATTCGCCATCGTTTTTCATGGCCGCAACAAGGCTGGTCCAGATGGGATCATAGAGGCTGGGGGTTTTGGAAAGCATGATGATGTCGTTACCCGCCATGAGTGCGGCCCTGGCCGCGCCGGAAAGGCTTCCGGCATATACGGCAGCGCCGTTCATCATAAGGTCATCGGTGATGATAAGGCCCTCAAAACCTATGGTGTCCCTGAGTACGTCCTTGAGGAACCAGGGTGAAAGCGATGCGGGGGCCTCTTCGGCGCGGGTGTTGGGAAAGGCAAGATGACCGCTCATCACCGCGGGAATTTTTTCTTTTGCCAGTATGCGGTAGGGAAGAAGTTCCCGGTTCCAGAGGGTCTCAAAATCGGCGTTGATGCGGGGAAGTACGCCGTGGGAATCCAGGTCGGTGTCGCCGTGTCCGGGATAATGCTTTGCCGTGGCGATGATGCCTGAGTCCTTCTGGCCCCTGACAAAGGCGGCTCCCAAAAGGCCCGCCCGGACAGGGTCATCGCCAAAGGCCCTGGGGCCGATGAGGTAGGAAGCGCGGTTTGTGTAGAGGTCAACCGTAGGCGCGAAATTCATGTTGATGCCCAGGGCGGAAAGTTCCTTCCCTATATAATAACCTGAATAATACGCGTCCTGGGGATAGCCCGACGCGCCTATGGCCATGTTTCCCGGCGTCTCACTGGTGGCTCCCTTGACATGGCGTATCCAGCCCCCCTCCTGGTCGGTGGCCACAAGAAGCGGTATGCCGTAACGGCTTCCCAGGGCAAGGCGCTGGAGTTCTCCTACGGTTTCGGCAAGTCTCGTGGTGTCGTCGGTATTCCAGCCGAAGATTTTTACGCCCCCTATGTTCCTGTCCCGTATCCAGTCAACAATGAGAGGCGAAGGCGACGCGCCGACCCAGCCGAACATGAGGGTCTGGGCGAGCAGTTCTTCGTCGCTCATCCTGCCGCTCAGGGCCTGGGCAAGTTCTGCAGGGGGGAGGGGGCTTTGGAAATCAAGGTTCCCGGAAGGAACAATGCCGGACGGAGCAAAGCCGGAAAGGGCCGGATCCCGTGTTCCCGGAACATCCTGGGCGGATACGCGGGAGGGCCATAAGTTTGAAAGGAAGGCAAACCGGGCCGCCGGCGCGAAAGGGGCCAGGGCGCAGAGCAGGATCAAAAAAAAGACAAAGGGCCTCGAGGACTTCACCGGTAAGCCTCTCCCCTGAGCGCGTCAAGATACGCGGACGCGCTGTGGGCCGCGATAGCGCCCTCGGCGGCGGCGACCACCACCTGGCGGAAAGGGCTTGAGCGAATA
>JAIRXO010000159.1 GCA_031268255.1 Spirochaetaceae bacterium | reverse complement strand
GGCTGCGCCGTAGGGGGGCCGGAAGCTCAGGTCGTTATACGCGGTGGCAGTGTGGAAACAGGCCCCCCTTCATAGATTAAAAAATCACAAAAAAAGCTAAAGTTTTTGCCTGTCCGGGCCGATATAAGTAGTGGAGAGTTTTGCCCGCGGGAAGGGAAACCGCGGATCTTTTCCTGTATATTATAAATTTCGGTTTATACGGGTAAAACTTTACAAAAAACGGTGGATTTCACCACGGCGGTATCACGCCGACGGGAGCAAGGATGCTTCCGGTCACTTTATCAAGGAGGATGACATGATCATCAACCACAACCTCAGCGCCATGTTCGCTGACCGATCCCTCAAGGTAACCCAAAATTACCTCACCAAGTCCATGGAAAAACTTTCCTCAGGGCTGCGCATCAACCGGGCCGGTGATGACGCGTCGGGCCTCGCTGTCTCCGAAAAAATGCGGAGTCAGATCAGGGGTCTTAACCAGGCTTCGGCCAACGCGGCAAACGGCATTTCCTTCATCCAGGTGAGCGAGGGCTATCTCCAGGAAAGCCAGGACATCATCCAGAGGCTTCGTGAGCTGGCTGTCCAGGCCGCAAACGGTATTTATTCCGATGAGGACCGTATGCAGATCCAGGTTGAAGTGTCCCAGCTTGTGGACGAAGTGGACAGAATCGCCAGCCATGCCCAGTTTAACGGCATGAACATGCTGACCGGCCGCTTTGCCCGCGCGGAGGGGCAGAATGTTCCCACCGCTTCCATGTGGTTCCACATTGGCGCCAATATGGACCAGCGGGAACAGGTATTTATCGGCACCATGACTTCCCAGGGTCTGGGCATCAGGGCGGTGGGTACCGATGAATTTATCAGCATTGAGACCCCCGAGGACGCCAACAGGGCCATAGGGGTGCTTGACGCGGCGCTGAAAATCGTCAACAAGCAGAGGGCCGACCTTGGCGCGTATCAGAACCGTATGGAACACGCGGTACGCGGTCTTGACATAGGCGCCGAAAACACCCAGGCCGCCGAGTCGAGGATCAGGGATACCAATATGGCCAACCAGGTGGTTGACTATACCCGTGACCAGATTCTGTCCGCCGCCGGGACTGCCATGCTGGCCCAGGCCAACCAGAGGACAACTTCGGTCTTGCAACTTCTCCAGTAAGGGTTTATACTATAGGATGGTAATGAGGGACGGAGCTGTGCGGTTCCGGCCCCCCGCCATCCTGTGGCGGCCCGTTGATCTTTGACAAAAACTCTTCTATCAGGTGCGCATGACAGCGCGGATTGTTTATTGGAGCGCGGCTTCGATAAATAGTCCGTTCCGTTCCGTGTTACCCGGGCAGGACCGGCGCGAAAGTCCTGTCCGGGCGGCAGGGTATGCGGTTCGCGCGGCGGCAATGGATAGCCGCCGTTTACCTGTGCAAGGAGGGTTATTATGATTATTAATCACAACATGAGCGCTATGTACGCCAACCGCCAGTTAGGTGTGGTCCAGGCCGACGTAACTAAGTCAATCGAAAAACTTAGTTCGGGCCAGAGGATCAACAGGGCCGGTGATGACGCTTCCGGGCTCGCGGTTTCCGAAAAAATGCGGAGCCAGATCCGGGGGCTTAATCAGGCGGAGCGCAATGTCCAGAACGGTGTTTCCTTTATCCAGGCGACCGAAGGTTACCTGCAGGAGACCCAGGACATACTGCATCGCTTACGGGAGCTGTCTGTACAGTCCGCCAACGGGATTTATTCCGATGAGGACCGTATGCAGATTCAGGTTGAAGTCTCTCAATTGATTGACGAAGTAAACCGGATCGCCAGCCACGCCCAGTTTAACGGCATGAATATGCTTACCGGCGCTTTTGCCCGGGATTCCGCGGTTGGCCGTATTATGCAGTTCCAGGTAGGCGCCAATATGGATCAGAATGAACAGGTCTTTATTGGAACTATGACCGCTGAGGCTTTAGGGCTTCAGAGCGCTCAGGGTGAAACCGGCACAGTTTCCATTGCCAACCCCGAATTGGCTAATCAGGCTATCGGTGTAGTTGATACGGCTCTGAGAGCGGTTTCCCAGCAAAGGGCTGATCTTGGGGCGTATCAGAACCGCTTTGAAATGGCCGCTGAAGGGATCGCCATAGCGTCTGAAAACATTCAGGCAGCCGAATCGCGCATAAGGGATTCGAATATGGCTTCGGAAATGGTCAGTTATACCAAGGATTCGATTCTGTCCCAGGCAGGTACGGCTATGTTGGCCCAGGCCAATACCCGGACCCAGTCGGTGCTGAATCTTCTTGGTTAAAGCCGGCTTGCTTTTTAGTACCAGTGCAGCGAGAGACTTCTGGACGTCGTCTTTCGAAACGCGGCGGTAAACGTCAGGCAGAACCCGGCGTTTACCGTGCTTGAGGACGGGGGAGTTCGCGCCCTTTCCCGTCCTTATTATGGGGAATCCAAAGGGCCCGTCAGGGTTCTTTGGGGGTTTCCCTGACGGCAGCGGGATGGGGCCCGGCATATCCCAATCCCGGATCAGGCTTGTCCGATACCCAAAGGCAACGGACAAGTCCGTTAGTATTCCGTTCACAGGGAGGTGTATGGAATTAAAACTTTTCATGGATGACGGCCGGTATGTCCATAGTACAGGGAGGTACCCATGGGTATGCAAATTACCAGTATCGGAAACGGAGTTCCGTATCTGGAGTTCCCCCAGGACCGGGGATCTGTCAAACCCCAGGTCCAAACAACGGAAGCCAAAGCTGTCCGGGAGGCCATTATGGCGTCCCTGCCCGGCGGCGGACGAAGGACAACAGTAGACAACGTAACATCAACCACCAGGGACTTGCAGAAAATCAGCATGGCTTTTAACAAGCTGAAATATGTTGTTGATCATGAGTCACAGCAGGTAACCGTCAAGGTAATCGATCCTGAAACCGATAAAGTGGTAAAGGTGTTACCGCCTGAGGAATTGCAGCGGCTTCACTATAAAATCAAGGAAGCCATAGGGTTTTTATTTGATGAACAGGTATAAAGGGGAAGACCCCGGACCTTTTGTCCGGGCTTCCATCTTTAATCTGACGCCGGGTTTTGCGGCAAGACCCGTCACTTTCCGCTTAGGTTGAAGCATGTCCGATATTTATATCCCGGGAGTAAAAAGCCGGTTCAATACAGAACAGCTCGTCGAGGACCTGATGAGGGTCGAGCGGGTTCCCCGGGACCGGGCACAGTCCCATGTCGAAACCCTCAGGGAAGAAAAAACCTACTGGCAGGATGTCGGACGCCGTATTACCTCGCTGCGGGAAAGTTCCCGCCTCCTTTACTCTTTTCAGAATCCCTTTAACGACCGGGTTGTCCGTTCATCCAACGATTCGGTGCTGACCGGAACCGCTACCCGCGAAGCGTCCGAACAGGAACGCGGTTTTATTGTCAAACAGGTAGCCCAGGCGGACCGCTTTCTCTCTTCCCCTCTGGAAGAAAACTACAGGATTCCCGAAGGAACATACTCGTTTTCAGTGGGAGACGAAAACATATCTTTTAATTTCCGGGGCGGATCGCTCCGCGATTTTACCGAAGCCCTTAACCGCCGGGGCCGCGACAAGATCAAGGCCGGCATCATCACCGTACAGCCCGGGACCAGGTCCCTTCTGATAGAATCCCTGGTTTCAGGCGCGGCAAACCGCCTGGGTTTTTCGGGCGCATCCGAAAATCTGGCCATCGAGACCGGCATGGTCCAGAAGGTCCAGGACATTCACCGCGAAGTAAATTTACGCGAAGAAACTATACGCAGGACAAGGGGTTCTGCCGTCCCGGTACAGGACGGAAGCCTGGATGTCAATGCCGGCGGCGATGCCCGCATACCCTTTGACCTCGCTTTTTTGGCGGAAGGCAATCTTACGCTGAGTTTTGAAACTTCAACCAGGATAAAAACCGGCGACGAGCTTGCCGGGGCCTCCCCTCCCCCCGGACCGTCCATTCCCCAGGCGGGATCAATAAGCTACGGCGGCATAGTCATCGAGAACGACCCCAGCGAGGTTCCCCTGCCCCCCTGGACTCCCCCCGAAGCGCCGAGGCGGGTGGACGACATGGCGGCCCTTTCCCTGGTGTTTTCCGACGGGACGAGCGCGAAGCTCCCGGCCATGAGGGACTCGCCTGATTTTACCGTCTCCCAATACCGCCTGGCGGATATTGCCGGCGGAAAAACCATCAGCGCCATAAATGTCGAAAACAACAATACCCACAGGGATATACAGATACGAAACATACGGGTCTTTGATCCTGACAGTTCAGGGGGCTTTAGACCCCTTAACGCCGTTTCTACCGCCCAGGACGCCATTGTGTCCATGGAGGGCATAGAAATACACAGGCCGGGGAACACCATCGACGACCTCATCCCCGGCGTTACCATCACCGCCAAAACCCCCTCGGATATTCCGGTACGCATCGGTGTCGAACCTGACCGGGAAGCGGTCAAGGAAGCCATCATCAGTTTTGTGGGAAACTACAACCGCCTTGTGGCCGATATCAACGTGCTCACCCGGCATGACGACCAGATAGTCAGGGAACTCAGTTACCTCAGCAGCGAAGAACAGGAAGACATGAGGAAGCGCCTGGGGAGTTTTTCAGGCGATTCGACCCTTAACCGTATCAGAACAAGCCTCCAGGGCGCGGTAACCAATCCCTATACGACCGAGGCGGACCGGAACATGGCCATGCTGTCCCAGATAGGCATAGGAACCGATGTCAGGCGCGCCGGAGCGAGTTCAGGCTACAATCCTTCCCAGCTCCGGGGCTATCTCGAAATAGACGAAAAGGTTCTTGACGCGGCGCTGGCCTCGAATCTCCGGCCCATTCAGCAGCTTTTTGGCAATGATACCGACGGCGATCTCCTTGTCGATTCGGGCGTGGCCTTTGTCGTCGAAAACCTGACAAGACCCTTTGTGGAAACCGGCGGGATCATTTCCCTTAAAACCGGAACCTTTGATACCAGGATAAGCCAGGAAGAACGCCGCATCGAAACCATGGACCGCCAGCTTGCCAGCAAGGAAGATACGCTCAGGCGCCAGTACGGCCAGATGGAAGGGGCCTTTAACCGCATGGAGCAGATGTCAACCTCACTTGATAATTTCAGCAGAAGGGCGAGTAACAACAACTAATGAAGCTTACAATCAACGGCGGGGCGGCTGACATAACCCTCGAAAACGAAAAGACCGTGGGAGAACTCCTTGCCGCGCTGGAAAAATTCCTTGAGGGAAGCGGCCATATCATGAGCGGTTTTTCCGTTGACGGCGTTCCCGCCGATACTGCCGGACTCGAAGCCCTGTTTGCCAAAGAACTTAAAACCGTGGGCAGCGTCAATGTTATAACCAGTTCCTTTTCGGCCCTGCTTATCCAGGCCCTGGACCAGAGCATAGAAACCCTCAGGGAGTACGAGAATTCAGGAAGCGAAGAACGCCTGGCCCTGGGGGAACAGTGGCTCTCCCAAAGCGCCGCGAGTTTTCTTGAGGGCAGGGCCTACGGCCTGTACGCCCTGGTACAGTCGTGCCTTGGGGGAGAGGTGGGCCCGGCGCAGTGCGCGGCCCTCCTTGGCGAACGCAGGGAAGAACTTTTTGATCCTCCTGCCTGCCTTGACAACATGGCCGCGCGGGTTGAAGAAACGGCCAGGCGCCTTGAGGACCTTCCCCTGGATCTCCAGACCGGAAAGGACAGCCGCGCCCGCGAAACCATACAGCTTTTTTCGATGATAGCCGAAAAACTTTTAAGAATCATTTCGTATATGGCGGACGGGGAAGAAAAAACCGTTGACGGGATGCCGGTAAAGGCTTTTCTTTCCGACTTCTCGGCGGCTGTCCGGGAATTGACAGAGGCATACGAAAACAGGGATGCTGTTCTTGCCGGAGACCTTGCCGAATACGAGCTGGCGCCGCGTGTCCGCTCTTTATACAGCGCCTTCTCCGGCGGGGGAAGATAGCCATGGGATTCTTTACGGTTTATTTGCTGCAGAGCGGCGTAAGCTATTTCAAGGAAGATGACCCCCGCGCCGCCATAATGCTGCTCTCAGCCATAGGGGCCGTGATACTCATCGCGATCATTGTCAATATCGTAAAAAAAAGCATAGGCGAAACTCCGGTACAGGGCCTCAAGGGCGGCAGCGGGGTCAGCGAACGGCGTTTCAGCATTTTTCAGATACATAAAATCGCCGCGTCCTACGGCCTCGACAAGGACCAGTCCAAGCTCCTTGAATATGTTTTCAAGTCCGACGGGGTCTCAAACCCCGACGCGGTGATGCGGAACCCCAATTCCCTGGACCGCCATTTTAAGAAGGCGTATAAAAATATAGAAAAGCGCGGCGAAAGCGACCAGGAAGTCCAGGAATTCCTTTATACCCTCTTTTCCATACGGAACACCGTGGAGGCCGGTCAGAAAAACGTCAACCCCGCGGCGGCCTCGACCAAGCGGCTTTCCGAAAACATGACCGCCGTGCTTTCCGCCGGGGAGGATAAAACTTTTTCGGTACGGATACGTTCGGCCAAGGGGGACGCTCTCGTTGTCGAATGTCCCAAAAACGCCGTGGGAACGCCGGTCAAATTTCCCCGGGGGACAGCGGTAACGCTGGCCTTTTTTACAAAATCAAGCAAGGGTTTTTCCTTTACCACCAAAGTTTTGGGCAATACATCCACTCCCCAGGGGCCGGTACTCCAGCTTGCCCATACCGGCAAATCAAGCGCCATGGCCCAGCGCCGTTTCAGGCGCAAGGAAGTATTCACATCCTGCGATTTTTGGCTTATCCGTATCCAGGAACAGAGGGTGGGCAAAAAGATCGAAAAAAAAATGGTGGCCGAACCCCGGCCCTATCAGGGAACCATACTTGATTTATCCGCCGGCGGCTGCGCCCTAAAAACATCGTCGGTCATTCCCGTAGGCTCCCGGATAAAACTGAGCTTTGAGAATGCCGACGGGTTTCTCCTTTCCGCGCTGGGACAGGTCATGAGGACTAACAGGGGCGCGGGCCTGGGCATCATCATGCACATCAAATTCCTCAAGATTACCCGGAAGGGTCTTAACGCCGTCAACGCCATGGTTTTCGGTTATGACAAGGATTGACGGATACGGTAAAACCATATAGGGTTGCGCTATGCAGGTACTGGATCTGAGAAACATACAACACAAGGACAGCCCCATCTATTACCGCCGTTTTTATGCCGGAACCATTGTCATGGAAATCATGCGGCAGAACGTGGAACGGGACATAGAATTCACCATAGAAACCACTCCCCTGGGGAGCAAGAATATCAAAGTTACCTTTAGCGGGCCTGTGGATTACCCCATGGTTCCCCTCCTGAAAGAAGTAAAGAGCTATCTCGATGAATTCGACAGAAAGGGCGGCCTTCCGGTTTGAAAGGGTAAGCACTTCTCCTCTGGAAACATTCAAGATAGGGGAAGAGCTTGCCGCGCTGCTGTGGAGCGGAAGCGTTCTAGCCTTGAGGGGAAAACTCGGCGCGGGCAAGACACAATTGGTCAAGGGCCTTGCCGGGGCGCTGGGCGTTCACGCCGTGATAACCAGTCCTACCTATACCATAATAAGTGAATACGAGGGAAGGCTGCCCCTGTACCACATGGACGCCTACAGGATCGGAAGCGAGGAAGAATTTATCCAGACCGGCGGCGAGGAACTTTTTTACGGAAAGGGTATATGCGTTGTTGAGTGGAGCGAACGCATAGAGGGCCTTATCCCCGGCGGCGCGGTGCTGGCCGAAATCGACATTACCGGGCCTGAAGAAAGGCGCGTTACGGTGCGCTATCCGGCGCGGCGGGAACCATGAACATACTGGCCTTTGATTCCGCCACGGCGATACTGTCCATAGCCCTTTCATCGGAAAAAGGATATTTTTATTTTGAAGCTGACGCGGGCCCAAGACATTCGGAACTTCTTTTGGAAGAAAGCCGCCGCCTCATCGAAAAGGCCGGCCTTGAGACAGCGTCTGTTTCCCTTTTCGCCTGCATGGGGGGGCCCGGTTCCTTTACGGGCCTGCGCATCGCCTTTGCCGCCGCCAAGGGCATGGCCCTCGGCCTGGGAAAGCCCTTTGTCTCGGTTCCTACCCTGGACTGCATGGCCCTCCCCCACGGGCACTGGCCCGGCGCCGTGCTTCCGGTCATTGACGCGAAAAAAAACCGCTTTTTCGCCGCCGTGTACCGGGAGGGGAAAAAAGCCGCGCCCTGCGTTGACGGCGGAATACCCGAACTGCTTTCGCTTCTCAGGTCCGGCGAAAAAGTACTGGTTACCGGGCCTGACGCGGGCCTCTTTATGGAAAGGCTCATGTCCTGCCCGGATAAAGACGATTTTTTGTTCGTTGTTGACAAGGACTGCCGGGCGGGCCATGCCGGGCACTTATTGGAATTGGCGCGCGAAAAGTATATACTAAAGAACAGTAGTGATGATTTTGGCGCGGGCCCTTTTTATTTGCGAAAGAGTGACGCCGAACTGAGCCTGGAGGAACACGGTGGACAAGAGCGACAGTGAAACACCCGCGGACGAGGCGCTTGAGGTTCTTGAGGACCTCGACGCCGGGAGCGGGGATGAGGCCAAAGAGCCGCTGTCCGATACCCTGCCCTCCCGGTATATAGGCCTGTTTGAGGACTGTCTTTTTCCCCTGCTCCTTATCAACGGCAGTTTCAGGATAATTTACGCGAACCCCCAATGCCAGAGGCTCTTTACCGATTATTCGGGCCTTGAGGGAAACCAGTTTTTTGATGTTTTCGGGCGTTCCCTGGGAGTCGAGGCCCTCAGGGAAATCAGGGAAACGGTTCTTGAGGGGAAGAACGGATTTTCCTGGAAAGGCTACTCAATGCTTAAAAGCCGCGAACTGGAAACCCTCCAGTCCCGGGTGTTTATTTTTCCCCTGACCGACAACCCCGTCCTTGCGCCGGATCATTTTGAAGTGGTTTTCGATGATGTTACCGGGGAAAACAAGCGGCTTTTAAGGAATGTTTTTATGAGCCTCCTCGAAGCCTCCCGCCTCAAGGACAATGACACGGGGCATCACATATCCCGGGTAAGCCTGTATTCCGAAAGGCTTGCCAGGGAACTGTACGACAGAAAAAACCATGAGAAAATAGACGCGGATTTTATTGACAACATCAGCTTCCTTGCCTCCATGCACGACGTGGGCAAAATAGGAACCCCAGACGACATACTCAACAAGGAAGGCCCCCTTTCAAAATGGGAATGGTCGGTGATGCGCGAACATACAAAAAACGGCGCTTATATACTTTCAACCTATCCCAATCCCATGGCAAAGGAGATTGCCCTTTCGCATCACGAAAAATGGGACGGGACAGGCTATCCCTTCCAGCTTATCGGCGACATGATACCCCTGCCCGCCCGCATTGTTTCCGTAGCCGATGTATATGACGCTCTGCGCATGGAGCGCAGCTATAAGCCCGCCCTGGACCACGAGGCCACGGTCAGGCAGATGATCGGCGAGGGGGGAACCCATTTTGATCCCTTTCTTGTTGAAGTGTTCGAGTCGATCGCGGGGGATTTCCGCGCCATATACGAGGACCACAAGGATGCGGGGGTAAAAAATCCCCGGGACTGACAGCTTACACGCCAGAGTGGCCCGCGTCCTGTATGCCCAGTTCAGGAAGCTCGCTCTTTGAATCCAGGGCGGCTTCGTTTTCGGCCTTGATGGCGTCAAATACTTCCTGCCTAAAAACCTTGACCTGCCTGGGGGCCTCTACGCCGACGCGGACCTGATCGCCCCGTATTTCCAGTATGGATACCCAAATATCCTCGCCTATCATGATTCTTTCGTTGACTTTTCTGGAAAGTATGAGCATTAGTTTTTCCCCGCCGCAAGCTCGGCAATGATGTCGTGTTTTGTTTTCCATCTCTGGTCGGAAAGTATCACCTGGCAGCCTGTCCTGGTTTCCCTGTTGATAACCAGGGGCCCCTGGAGATTCGCCGTCATTGGCTCTCCACCGCCGGGGATCGTAACAACGCAGAATATCAGGGCGTTTTCCGGTTTTGTAATGCCGATTTCCGCCAGCACCGAATCGTTGATGTCAAGTTCATAATCGGACCTGAACAAAAAAGGGTTTATCAGAATAAAGGCTATCTGCTGCGCCTCCGTTGACTGGAGCCAGTAAAAGGGCTGTTTTTCAGCGTCCAGAATCACATATTCCCTAAAGGACTCAAACCCAAAAAGACCTTTGGGCATTTGTATTTTCTGTCTTTCGTCAACATCGATAAGCCCAAAGGCTTTAGTGGCAACTTTCAACATATACTCCTTAGTATTTCACCTAACGCAGGAAGTCAAGCAGCGTCGTCGGTATTATCTTGGCGGCAGTCTGGAGGGCCGCCTTGTGGGCAAAATCCATCATAGAGAGGTCCGTGGCCGCGGTGGCAAAATCAAGGCCCGATTCGCGGGCGAGTATGGCCGTCGTGTCGGGAATTTCGTTATTGAGCCTTTCCCAGGTCATCTGGGCCCGCTCCATGCGGCTCCCAAGTTCGGCAACCCGGGAAAGGGTATTGCCCAGGGCAAGATCCATGCCGCCTATGCCCTGGCTGCCCACAAAATCCTGATCGCCCCTGAACAGGGCGTCCCTGAGCCTTATGACCATGTCAAAGACCGATGCCCCCGAAACCCTTGCCGCGCTATGCCAGTTGGGGGCGGAAGGGTCGTTATTGGCGGAAATGATTCCCAGTTCCTGGAGCGTGGTACTGCCCTGCCTGTCCTCAAGCCTGATAAGATGGGCGCTTGTTCCTTCCAGGGCAAGACCCCGGGTAGTGGGGTCAATATAGGCTTTTACCGGGGCGGGCGACTCGTTTATTTTGGCCGCGATCGCGGTTACGGTGTCGCCGGTATTGACAAATATCTCCTGGCCGTCTATGAAGAAGGCCCCGTCACTTTGGGCCCGGTAGTCCGTGGCGTCAAAACTCGAATAGACCTGCATTTTTTCCGCCCAAAAAGCCTCGCCGCCGCCTATATCAAGGTTTGTATATGAGCCCTGGGAAGTCTCCGCCTTGCGGGAAGCCCCTGAACCCCGGTACTCGACGCGCACAACCATGTTTTCTCCGCCTGAGGCTACCGTTCCCTCTACAAGACGGAAAGGTTCAGTAAAAGCCTTGTCCCCGGCAAAGACCCGCGTCCCGTCCTGGCCTGTCTCGTTGGCAATGGTAACAAGTTCCTTCAAAAGCTCGTTTACTTCCACGCCTATGGCTTTCATGTCGTCGGGGGTAAAGGTTCCGGTACTGCCCGCCACCGCCAGCTCCCGTATGCGCTGAAGCACATCTATGTTCTGGCGGTAAATTCCCTCGGTGATTCTCAGATTGTCAAGGGCATAAAAGGCGTTCTTTTCGTACTGCTCAAGCCGGTGAAGGAAAGACCCGTAACGGACAGAATGGGCCGCCGACAGGGGGTCGTCGCTTAAATTGTTGAATTTCCTTCCGGTTTCTATGCGGGTCCGTATATCATTGAGATCGACTTCCTGCCTCCTCAGATAAAACTGGGAGTCGTTATTCGGCATATCGGTTGATATTCTTCTCATGGTTTACCGCCTCCTTATACGCCCATGCGGTTGATGATGGTATCAAGCATGGTGTTAATGGTAGTTATAAAACGGGCCGCCGCCGCGTACCCGTGCTGGTACTTGATCATCTGGGCCAGTTCCTCATCGAGATTGACACCCGAAATTTCCTGCCTTTTATCCGTAAGGTCCTTCATTGCCTTTTGTTCGGTATCAAGGCGCAGCTTGCTCTGCTCGGCAAGTATCCCCATGCGGCCCACCACATCGGCGTAATAATCATCAAAGGTGGCGTTCCGCCCGACCATGACCCGGTCATAGCGTATCGCGGATATGGCCAGGGCGGCGTCTCCGTTACCCGGATTGGCGGGCCTCCCGTTTTCGCCGTAACCGGCGGCCACGGATGTAGGATCGCTTAAAATAACCGGGTTCACCTCTATCCACCCCGACGGATGGGAGGCCGGAGCCACCGAATAGTTCATGGCGCCTACGGCAAGGCTCTCCACCGCGTCGGGAGCGCCCCAGTCATAGGCCCCTTCGGCCCCGCTGGCGTTGAGAACACCGGCATAGCCCTCAAGGAAACGGCCCGAATCTTCAATATGGCGTATAACAAAATCAGGATTGTCCGGGTCCAGGGCCGTATCCGCCTTGAGGGAGAGCCTCCCCTCCCGGTCAAGACGGGCCGTAACCTCGGCGCCTGAGTTGTTGATGCGCTGAACCAGTTCGGCCACCGTATCGGTGGGATAGTAGGGAACAGACACATTGCCGTCAGGCCCCGAAAGGGTGATTTCGCCGGCAAGACCGACCAGATCACGGGCTTCTAGGGCATTGGCCCCGGTAATGCTGAATATATAGCTTGAATCATAGACCCCGCCGCCGGTCCGGTCAAAATTGCCGTTGATATTAGCCGTAACAGGCCTTTCAACAAAAAAATCAAGACCAGTCCTGCCGTTAAGCCCGTAGCCGGGCCTGTGGGCCTCATTGACCAGATTGATAAAATTCATGGCCATTGAGTCGATACTCTGTATCTCCCCTTCTATAGTTACGTCCCGCAGCTCCACCAGGGACGCAAGGTAGCCGTTCCGAAAGTGGACCGCGTCCCCGGTATCGTTCCAGGTAATGCGGGAATACCCTTCGGTTTCTATGCTGCGTTCCACATCAAAAGTTCTGCCTATATCGCCCTGCACCAGTATATAGCCCGCCGTGTGGAGCATAAACTCGTCAGGGTCCCGGTTGTCAACAGTTATGTCGATAAGGGAGGACAGTTTGTCCACCAAAAGATCCCGGCTGTCAAGAAGATCGTTGGGATTGTCCCCCTGGGCCTGTATTTTCCGTATTTCCCCGTTGAGCCCCGCAATCTGTTTTGAAAGATTATTCACCTTGGCCAGGGTAAGCTGTATATCCTGTTCGGCCTGGTCCTGAAGCCTCTTGAGACCGTCAAAACGATCATGCACGGTATCCATGAGCGTTTTGCCCCGCTCGCTTACCGCGCTGCGGTGGGCCGTCTCCGTAGGATGTTTGGAAAGTTCTTCCCAGGCCGACCAGAACGCGTCCATTTGTCCCCGGACAGAAATATCGTAAGGCTCATTGTACAGCTTCTGTATATCGTCAAGATATTTTTCCCTGGCATCCCAATACCCCTCGCTTGACGCCTGGGCAATGATGCGCTGGTCAAGGAGCTTGTCCCGTATCCGCTCAATACGCTCGACAATGACCCCCTGCCCTATCTGACCGGGAGTTTCCTCGCGGTTAAGACCAGGAAGATAAATAGGCTCAAAAGCCGACATTTCTACCCGCTGCCGGGAATACCCTTCCGTAGAGGCATTGTCGATATTATGACCCGCGGTAAGCAGGGCCTGATGGTGGGCATTAACCCCCCGTTTTCCTATTTCTATACCGGTAAAGGTAGATGTCATGGTACGCTCCTTTTACTAGAGACTCCGGTCCAAAACCATACTCCGCATATCCGAAGCCACAGCCTTTCCCCGGCGGGTATAAAAACGGCCCCGGCGGTCAGGAAAAGCCGCGTCAAGAAAATCCGTCACCGTGGCCCTGGCCTCTTCGATATATCTGAGCAGGGATTCATTTGCCAGCCTGATACGGAGTATCAAAAGTTTTACCTGGCGGAAACGATCGGCGAAAATACTCCGCTGTTCAAGAGGAAGCCGGGAAATAAGGGAATAAAACCCCAAATCCTCGTCCTTCTCCCCGCCCTCAGGAAGAAAGCGCGTAAAAAGACGGGACCGTTCCGATTCAAGCTCCTCAAAACGAAAACTCCGCCTGTTCAGCTCGTCTATTTTCCCCTCGAAATCCGCCCATTCGCGGGCGATAACCGCCTGCCGCACCAAATCCTGGGAAAGAACCAGTTCTTCCAGAATCGCGATTTCTTCATTGAGAATCTCAAGGCACCCGTCCATATCCTGGATTTTCTTTTTCTTTTCGACCTTCATATTCGTTCCTTTCCTGACCCCTGTTCTTCAGGATTGCAAGGTTCTTCGTTACTATTTTCGGCAAAAAAACAGGGATAACTTAGGGCTTTTGGAGCGGTCAGACAACACATCGCCTTCTCTGCAAGGAAGAAAAGGGCGCATCGGCCCCTGCGGGTCCGACCGGGCTATCCGCTCC
>JAIRXO010000144.1 GCA_031268255.1 Spirochaetaceae bacterium | reverse complement strand
CGCTGCGCTAGCTTGCGCGCTTTCATTGGGCGGGGGGTAGGCGCAAACCGTGTTTGCGCCGTAGGCGGGCGCGACGATGAGTGCGGCAACGGCAGGCGGCAGTGAGGAAATGCGCCCCCCTTCTTTTTTTTCTTTGTACTCGTGTAGGAAAGTGGCTAGCTAGGGCCGCTCCCCAAGGAGGGATTTAAGTTCCTGTATGTCCCTGACCAGTTTGGTGCGTTCAAGGTTCTGGAAACGCTTGGGGACCATTTCCTTTGAGGTACATTCCAGCACGGCCACCAGGTTTTGCAGGTCTATTTCGTGGGGATAGGAGGGCGGCACAAAGTCGCTCATGACTTCTTCCATGTCATCGCGGGTAACAAAGGTACGGTCGTTCATGGCGGCCCTGAGCTTGGCGCGTATGAGTACCGCCTCAAGGTCCGCGCCCGAAAACTCATGGCGGAATTTTTTGAACAGCTCGGACACAGGGAACTGCCGTATGGAAAGGTCAAGTTTGCGCACCAGGGTATTAAAGAGGGCCTCCCTTTCTATGTCGGATTCGGGGTAAAAGAGGGCCAGGTGTTCTTCGGCCCGGCCCTGGCGCTTTAAGTCTATGGGGATGAGGTCGGGCCTGCAGGTAATGAGGAACCAGATGATTTTTCCCCGGTATTCGGTATTGCCCATAAAACTGGCTATCTGGGCAAAGACGCGGTTACTGGTTCCCGCGTCCCCTTCCTGGTCGCGGCTGCCAAGAAAGGCGTCGGCCTCGTCTATCATCACCGCCACCGGGGCCATGGCCTTGAGTATGTTAAGGACCTTTTCCAGATTGGATTCGGTGTCGCCCTGCCACTTGGAGCGGAAGTTGCGGAACTTGACCATGGGGATGCCTATTTCGCCGGCAAAGGCGCTGACTATAAAACTTTTGCCTGTTCCCACAGGGCCCGCTATAAGGTAGCCCATGGGGAGTACGTCAAGCCTTCCGTGATGAATGGCCCGGGATGCCCACTTAAAACGCTTTTTTACAAAGTCGTGGCCCGACACCAGCGAAAGATCGCGGACCGTGTCCATAAACTCAAGGAGACCCGCCGCCTCGTTCTCTATGATGGACTTTTTCTTTTTTATGATGAATTCCATGTTTAAGGGAGCGTCCTCTTCGTAACTCTCCATGACCATGCGGTTAAGGTTCATAAGGTTAAGCCCGCTGGTAACCGCGGCTATGCGTTCGGGATTAAGGGCACGATCCACAAGAAGTTTGCCCATGCGTTCAAGGGAATAAAGAAATTTTGTGCGCACCGCCTCATCGGGTATGGGGATTTCGACTTTTACCGTGGCGGGAGAACTAATCAGCCGCGATGAAATATCGGTAAGGTTTTCGGTGAGGAGTATCACCGACACATCCCCTTCGGTGAAAATGGGGTCATGGGACCAGCGGTTAAGCGTTACCAGGCAGTAGCGGTCCTCCTCGGAAAGCCGTATGAGGTCCCCGGCGGGAACCAGGGTTTCGGCATAATCCAGAATAAACACAATGCGTTTCTTCTGGGGGATATTCATCAAAAAATATTTTTCGAGATAGGGAAAGCTCGTTTCGGGATCGGTAGAAACCAGGTCGTCGTCAAGCACATCGGGGAAGCGGGCCCGCATGACTTTCTGGTAATCATTTGCCATTTCGGGGGTGCAAAATGAGATGCCGCTTGAACGGTCATAAAAAACAATGATGTCCCGCATCCCGAAAAGCACGTCGGATATGTAGTCCTGAATACGGACAAAGATAAACTGGCCCTCGTGCATCTTGTGAGGAAGGAGGTCCCTGATGTTTCCGTGCAGCAGGTACAGATTGGTGGTTTTTGAACCGTATTTGTACGATAGTTCCTGCGCCCAGGCGGGAAGTATCTTTATAAAGTCAAGGTCTTTTTTTATAAGCTGTTCTGTATGCCCGTTGCTGGCCAATGAGGCCTCCTTTGCGATAAAAGCCGTCTGACCGGCTACTGTCCCTTTGCCGACAAGCTCTCAAGGTACGCGGCGAATTCAGCGCCGAAATCGTCCCTTATTTTCTGTTCGATAACCCGTAAGGCCCGGTTTTCGGCTTCTCCTGTGGAAAGATGGCCCTCCCTCCCGCTTATGGTGAAGGGGAAAACCTCGTTCCCTGTCCTCATCTCTATGAGCTTTCCCGAGACGATGTAGCGGACAAAGACATTGCTGTTGCCCGGAAGATCAAGCGGGCTTAAAGAAAGGGATACCTCCATGCGGTAGGGGCTGTTTCCCGATCCTGTCCCGAAGCCAGCGAGCGAAAAGGCGACGGCAAAGGCGGCGCGCAGCCTGTCGCTCCTGTCCTGGTCAACGGCCACGTCAATGGGAATATTCCGGGCTATTTCGCCCTGGATGATGCGGTAGTCCTCGCCGCGCCTGAGGGTAGTCCTGAACGCCGCGGCGCTTGCCGGATTCAGCACCGAAAGGACATTGACAAATACCACGTTGGCATCGGCTATGGTGGCGGCAAGGCCGTAGCGCGCATAGGCCTCAAGGGTATCGCGCCTCTCAGGCGGAAAATCGGTGAGGTTTCTGATAACGCGCTCGTTGGATTCAACAAGGTCATTGTACCGTATGCCGCATTTAAGTTTTTCCATCACCGCCACGGCATAGTGGGTGTCCACGCCGTCAAACCAGTAATCCCGTATTTCGGCGCCGATAAGGGTATCCATGGCAAAAGAAGTTTTAACGGCGTTTTCTATCTCCCGGTTTTCTTCCGCGTTAAATATACCTTCGTCTACCGCCTCGGAATAACGGTAGCTGGCCCTGGTCTCGCCCTTTATTGTCTGGCCGAAAACAGCGGTCAGTGAACCAAGGGCGTTTTTTTCGGCCTGGGCGCGGTCGCCGCCGAAACCCAGCGCCGATATATACCTGCCCTCGTCATACACGGAGGAGGGATTGAGAACCCATTGGGGCTCGGCGGAACGCTGATGCTCCTGGACGGCGGGCCCTCCCGCGCAGGACCAGAAGAGTACGATGGCGCACAGCACGCGGGCTGGCTTCAACATTGACTTTATTTTAGACATAGCACCTCTGTCAGGTTTAACCCCTGGTTTCGTATTTCCACATCCAAAAAGCGGCTGCTCTGGATGATGCTGCCCGAATGATCATAAAAGTTTACGGTATAGGAATAGGTTCCCGGAGTAAGGGTGATGCCGCCCACAAGGGCCCTGCCGGGAAAATAACGGGAAATGCGGAGATCGGCCTGTTCGCTTACCTCGGCGTACACCTGGGTGAGAAGCCCCAAAAGAATCGAGGCGCCGGAATTGTCAGAATCACTGAGCACCGCGGCGGTAACGCCCTTGGTAATGGCCCGTATGCTTGACCTGAGATATATCATTCCCGCCTTTTGCTTGAAAGTTTCCCGGGCGACAGCACTGATATCCTCAATGGGTTCAAGGGCAAGCCGCTCGCCGCTGTCAAACACCACTTCGGCGGAGCTGACAAGGGAAGGCCGCGCGTTGATTTCGGGCAGGGATATCTTGACCCAGGCGGAATTACTTATGGGGATGCGCATGTCGCTGGCGCTTTTTACCGGAGAAAGCCCCGTAAAGGCTACCGCGTTAAAACGGACCATGTCCCGGGGATAATTAAGTTCATCATCAAGCGTGGAGGGCAGGGCAAAGGGGTACACTTCGGGTTGGTTCGCGAAGGCGATTTTTACCTGGTCCCGGTCTATCCTCGCGTCATCCCAGAGGCCAGCGCCTCGGTAAAAAAGCATACCCAAATACCTTGCCAGGGCCGAATTGGTAAAATTCACCTGTACTGTCGAAGGATCAAAGGGAATGGCCTGCGACCCCTCCAGGGCGGTCTTTTGCAGATTGGTGATCATCAGGCCGTATTTACCCGCGAGAAACTGGAGCTTGTTGTTAAGACGCCTGATTTCGACCAGGGCGTCCTCCAGAGACCCCTGATGATAGTAATTCAGGGCGTTAAATGCATTGAGGTACACATCCTCATAGTCCTCGCCCGAATATTCCAGGGTCATGTCATTGACCAGGAAAGTTCCCGCCGTCTGGGTGATGCTCGTGGAATAGGCATCCTCTATGGCCCGCTCCCCGTCCTGGAGCAGCCGCGACGATTCGCTGTAATCCCCCGCGTAATGGGCAAGCATACCCAGATCAAGGTAATAGAGAACCTTGTCCTTGTCCCGGTACGCTTTTTTTGAGGATTCGAGGGAAGCGTAGGCGTTCCTGTAGTCCCCCTTGAGCAGTTCCTTGTCCACCGCCTTATAATGGCTGGTAGACGCGCAGGAACAGAGAACCATGACCGCACACAGCGCGGGAAGCCGGTTTTTCAAAAGGGAACCCTGTGGAAAGCCCAGGTATCAGAACCTGGCGCCGGGATTTTTGATGATCTTCTTGATGTCGCTGTTTTCGCCTATCCAGATTCTCCGGTTGCTTTCGATTTCGGTAAGCTCGGCATACACAAAATAGGTCCTGAGCGCGGTATTGCCCGCCCTGTCCACAATGGTTTTTACCCTGCCCGAGAGGTAAAAATCAGCGCCAGTCTCGTTTGCCAGAGCCTTGACCGTCTCCTCGCTGGCCCAGGACTGCTGCTCCTGCCTTTCCTGGCGTATATCATCCCTGAGGGAACCGCTGGCCACAAAATCGGCGCGGCCTGAGTTAAGTATGGCAGCCTCCATGCGCAGGGAGATAATCTCCGTCTCAATATGCTCATCACTGTCATTGCGGAAATTCCCCACGATAATAACCGGAAGCCCCGCCTTCCGGGCGCTGACCTGGGCAATCCTCGGCGAATCCAGACAATCCCGTATGAGACCATCGCATACTATCCTTACATCAGTATCATTCCAGTAGCCGCTTAAATCAACCTGGGTATCAGCGTCAACCCGGGTAACCTTGGTAGTCCCGCAGGAACCCAGAGACAGAACCACAGCGGCGCACAGAACCGCAAAAAACCTGATCTTCATTTATAAAACCTCCACGAAACTTTTTCGTACCCATTATAATACCACAGTTTTTGATAAAAATAAGCCCCGCCCGATGGAATCCCGCGATTCAATGAGCGGGTTTGATGAAAAAATGCGGCACGGCGTAGGCCAAACTAAGGCCACGGTATGCCTTTGCGTTTCGAAGGGCCGCCCGATAGAATCCCGCGAGCCCTCCCTCGCGTGAGCGAGTTCTTAGCGGGTTTGATGAAAATATGCGGCACGGCGTAGGCCAAACTAAGGCCACGGTATGCCTTTGCGTTTCGAAGGGCCGCCGCCCCGATAAGGGCCGCCCCAATACGAATATAACCACA
>JAIRXO010000256.1 GCA_031268255.1 Spirochaetaceae bacterium | reverse complement strand
GGCCATGGATTCCGCTTCAGATTGGGGCCATTCCGAATTATGAATTACCGCGATTCCGTGTTCCTGTATTGTTGTTTGCCGAAAAAGGGGATATACTATCTATTATGAGACGTTTTGTTCTCATTTTTACCCTGGTCTTTTTCGCGGAATTTCCTGGTCCCGGCGCCCAGGCCGCGAAGCCGGTGGTGCGTATCATGCCCTTCTCTGTTCAGGGCATAGACATCGAAGAAGCAAGAACCATCGAAGCGCTTATTCAATCCTATCTGTTTGATCTTGGCGACCGCTTTATTGATTTTGAACTTACCGACCCCTCCGGCGCCATACTCAGGACTTCCCTGTCCCCGGACGGTATACCCGCCGAGCCTGATTTTGTCATCTCGGGCAGTCTCACTCTCGAAGGCGAGGACCGCGTACTTACCCTTGACCTTTCCAATACCCATACCGGCCAGGCCGTACAGTTTACCTCGGCCCACAAAACCACCGGCGAAATGGCCCTCAAGACCCGTTCCCTTGTGCAGCTTGCCATGGCGTCCAGGCCGGAAGGCGGGGAAGGGAGCGGCGAAGGGGAAAACGCCGAAGCGTTAAGCGAGGGCCTGGTCATAGGCAGGTGGCGGGGAGACGCGGGCATAGAAATGATACGCCTCCAGGGAGGAGGTGCGGGGCTCGCTGTCTTTTCGTCAGGCGCCCGTATGAACATACGCTATGAAATCCGGGATAATGTCCTTTACGTTGTGCAGAGTTCCCCGAATTCCGAACGTTACTATCACCCTGTCCCATACGGGATAGCCAGGCAGATGGTCGAACTGGCCGAACCCATGAGCTGGGAATTCCGGCTTTTCGGCAACGGTACTTCTCTCAGGGGCCAAAAGACCGCCACCGCGGTGGAGTATTCGGGGGATACCATTATTAACCTCCATACCGGCGCGGCCCGGGACGCCGAATGGACAAAAATGCGGTAAATTCCGCCTAGAGAGCGGTAAAAACCTGGTCTTTGGAGAAATTATCAGAAGGGTTCCGCTTTTTTTTACCTATATAGTCGAAAACACTGAAAACGATAAAGAGGGTCAGTCCCAGGGAAAGGGAAAGTACCCGCAAAAACCTGTCGCTGACAGTCTCGGGCTTTTTATAGAGTATAAGCTGTCCGGCGGCGACGCGCCTTTTGGAGGCGCCGGGAAGCCCCACAATGCGTATAAAACGTTCGTCCTGTGCCCCATAGCCCAATTCCCTGGCGTAAACCATTATGGTATCGGAGTCATAGCGCAGGGCGTCCATGATTCCTTCAAGATTATGGTTTATGGCCTTGAGTTCTTCCATATTTGTCCTGAGCCTCTCCAGGCTGCCCCTGGTCTTCTCATAAGAGGCAATACCCACAGGTCCTACGGTAAAGGAGGAGACGGCATAAAGGGTAATACTCAGCCAGAGGGCCAGAAGATATTTGCGGCCGTTCATTATCCTGATTTACGGAGCCTTTTCGTCTAATCTTGAGCAATCTCCATTGACAACCCGAAAAGCCCTGGGCTAACATAAAATATATGAAAAAGAGGTCCAGGGCGGCTTCACGAGACCCGGAATTCAGGGAAAGGCCCGGAGTTTTATTAAATTTTCTACAATATTCACCCGTGCTGGCCGATAGTAGATATATTAGGGAATCTCCTGAAACCCCTGTCCCGGGATTTCCCATTAGCGTTATGTAACGGGAGTGGTCATGGCAAACGAGAAGAAACCGTCAATATATTACGATCGCGGTACTATAGGTTCCCAGGACGAACTCGACGAGTACGGTGTTTGGGTCAAAAGCGAGCCTCAGGATCTTACGGCAGGCGCGGCTTCCACCGCCATAGATTTGGGCCTTCCCGATATGGAAGAACTGCCCGATATGGACCTGGAGGGCCTTGATTTTACCCCGGACGACGGGGATATCTCCTTTGATACCCCCGCGGGCAAAACTTCCCCGGACGATTCCCGGGAAGACGACTTTGAACTGCCCGAATTTGACGATGATATTTCCGGTATTTCAATGGACGATTTTTCATCTTCCCCCGGGGACAGTTCCCCGGACAGTACCGGAGAACTTGTCGGGGAAACGGAGCTTGACGGGGGCGGCCTTGACCTTGACATTGATTTTGACGAACCGGAAGACATTCCGTCCGCAAGCCCTGTTGAGGAAGATGTGGAATTTGACGATATCGCCGCGGTGGACAAGGGTCTCAGGGAGACTGTGGCGGAACCCCGGCAGGGAACCGATCTTTCCACCCAGCTTTTGATGAAGATAGCCAACGAGCTTTCCTCGATTAAGTCGGAACTCTCAAGCCTCAAGTCAGAACTTGCCGCCCATACCTCAGGAGAAGGCCCAAGCCAGAAAAAGGCCGCCAAGGACGAGAACGGCGGTTTCTTCGACGAGGAAGAGGACGAAAAAATAGCCCTTACCGGCGACGAACTCAACAATATACTCAACACCGCCGATTTTACCGAGGAGGCCGGCCAGGACGCCGGGGGAACAGGGGAAATCGACCTGGGCGGGGATTTCGCCGAGGATGTTACCGCCGATTTTGCCGGAGACCAGGACGATGTCTTACAGGAAACGGGGCATGAGGAACTTGCCCTGAGGGATGACGAAATTCCCCTGGACGAAAGTTTTTCAGGCGGCGATGAAGAACTCATCCTGGACGAGGATCTCCTTGACGAAAAAGACAACGATGTTCTCAAGGAACTCCGCGAATCAGGCGCGAAACCCTTAACGCCGGCCCCCGAGGATACAAGTTATCTTGAAGAACTTGATGATTCGCCGCTCAGTGAACCAGACTTTGACGAATCCGCCGGTGAGCCTGAACTGGAAGGCATAGGCATAGACCTTGAAGAAGCGTCTCCTGTTGAGGAGGCGTCCCCTGTTGAGGAAGCGGATGATCAGGCCGGGGAAGAGCTGGAACTGGAGCTTGACCTTGGTGATTTTGAAGATACCCAAGCCCTGGAAAGCGCCGAAGAAGTTCCCGAAGAAGAAAGTTTCGCGTCGGTACTCCCCGAAGGTTTTGTTGTTGAGGCCGATGAAGCGTCCTACGGCGGACAGAAGCCGGAAGATGCCGGCGATCTGCCCCTGCTGGAGGACGAATTCTCCACGGATTTTGGCGAGGACGCGATGATAGGCCTTGATGAGCCTGAGCTTCAATCCGCTGAACCGGAACTTCCATCCTTCGATTCCGAACTGCCGTCCTTTGAGCCGGAACTGCCGCCCGCGGAGCCGGTCCCCCAGGCGGAACCTGATTTTTCAACCGCCCTTGACGGCGTTTCGGAAGAAGAGGAGAACCTTCCCCCCAATCTCCGTATGGAACTTAAAACCGTGCTTTCGTATATGGATCAGCTCCTTGAGTCCCTTCCTGAGGACAAAATCGAGGAATTCGCCAAATCAGAGTACTACGAAACCTATAAAAAACTTTTTGAGGAGCTGGGTCTGACCTGATGGGACTCTTACGCAAGGCTGCCCGTAACGAAAGCGGAGCGGGTTTTGAAAACCACGGCCCCGGCCTTCCAGGGGTTTCGCCCGTTACGGACCAGGGCCTCCCGGACAGGGCCGGAGATTCCGGCATTGAGGACTTTGTCAGTACCTACTACAGGGACAAGGGCCCTTTCCGGGGCCTTGTCCTTACCGGCGGAGGGGCCGGAATTTTAACTACCATCAGCGCGGCTCTTTCTTCAGGCAGGATTACCGAACTTACGCCGGGAATCTGCCTCATGCTCTATCCAAAACCGCTGAACGAAAAACTCATTGTCCACAGGCTGACTGAGAGCTTCGGCATCAAGGTGATTTTCTGTTTTGAGGCCTCAGGCATAGCCGAGGCCCTTAACCACATAAAAAAATACCGCCCAGCATGACCGAGCGTTTTGAGTCATCCCTCTCAGGACTGCCGACGGTTTTTTTTGGGCACAGCGCCTTACATTCACGGTACAATCCCGAAAAAGACGCTGCCCGTTATTCGGCATCCCTTGGCGTAAAACGCGGGGCGGGGATTTTCATTTTTATTGAACCTGCCCTGGGATATACGGTAAAAGAACTGCGGAAGCGTTTTCCCCTGGGCCGTATGATAGCCCTCCACTGTTCCGCCGCCTTTGCCGGCGCTGGAGAGCCTGACGCCGAGTGGCATCCCGAATGCGGCATAAGCCTCGACGCCTTTCTTTCGGACCATGTCGCCGGCGAAGAAATCCCCCTGGTTCAGCTTGTGGAATGGAAGCCGTCCATGAACGCCTACGGTTCCCGCTACGCGGACCTGGTTTCCCGCTGTGTTGTTTTTCTTAAAAAGGAAATGGCAAGCGCCGGTACGGCACTGTATTTTAAGGAACGCTGGGACAGAAACGCCCGCAGAAACAGGCTGTACCAGAAACAGGCCCTGGTTTTCGCGCCGGGAGACTGTCCGGTGCTTATCACCGGTTCCGGCCCGGCCCTTGAGTCCGCGCTTCCGGTTCTTAAAGACGCGGTCGAAACAAGACGCGCCTTTTTGCTGGCATCCTCCTCCTCGGTCCCCGCCCTGCAC
>JAIRXO010000123.1 GCA_031268255.1 Spirochaetaceae bacterium | reverse complement strand
GAGGGCTTCGTCGATGGCGGCCTGTATGGCGGAACTGCCGCTTTCCTGAAGATAGCAGGCATAGCCCAGGGCGTCACATACGCTCTTTACCACCGCGTCGCCAAGAAAGGTCGTATAGCCTAACGCGGCGCAGGACGCGATAACGCTCTTTACATCGTCGCCCTCGGCGAGATTCAATATGGTGAATTTTGTTTTTATCAGCTTTTTTAGGAATTTTTCATCGTATTTATTGATAATATTGGAATAGGCCACTATGGCAAGAGGGCCGCCCCTTTCCATAGCCAGAGAAAGGGATTCAATAAGATCGAAGGGGCTGGAACGAATCTCTACAACAGGTATGCCTATATTGGCCTGCTTGATAAGACGGTAGGTTCCTCCCCGGGAAATAATAACCCTGGCGTGGGATTCGACGCCGTTTATCGCCAGGGCAAGGCCCTCGGCCAGATCCCCCCTCACCGCGTCCACGGTCCCGTATTTGGGATCCCTGATAATACGCATCGCCGAGGCATACATTTGTTCGTAAGGGGCGATAAGGAGTATTTCGTGTTTCATGCGCTAAGTATGGCGCAACTGAGATTGAATAATCAATAACACCTACACCTGATAGGGTATCCCGTAGGGTCCGTCAGAAAGCCAGGCAATGCGGAGGGAGGCGCGTTCTTCTTCGGGACAGGAGGCTGCTGCCGCGTTTATGGCCAAAGAGACAAACTCAGGAACATCTTCAAGGCGCGGCTGTGTTCTTTTGTTTTCGGGAAGCAGGAGGCCGCCGTTGACGCCGGGGAGTTCCTCCCAATGGCGTTCATCAAGCTGGGGAGAAAAATAATAAAAATGATCCTGGGGAATACGTTCAAAAAGTTTTGCCCACATCTGGACCTGCCACTGGTCGGGAAGGAAAACCCAGTCAGGCGATTTAATGAGTCTTACAAAGGCATCGGGGCCGTTCTGGCGCAAAAGCTGGAGGCAGGTGCGGTATTGCAAAGACCCCAGCCGGTTGACCGCGTCGGTATTGTTTCCGGCCACAATCAGGTATCCGTCTTTTTTGAGCAGCCCCAGGGAAGCGACAGCCGCCTTGGCTATCTGGTAATGGTTTACCCCCACAAAGCCGCCGTGGGATACAACGATGTCATAGTACCCTTTGGCCGGAATACCAACGTAGCTTTTGACTTTTTCCGCGGCGGCCCTGTGGGCTTCTTCAAGATCGCCGGCAAAAACGCCGCTTATGCGGAACGAATGATCAAGCGTTACATTGACAATAAAATCAACGCCCGCCATGCGGGCTGTTTCCAGGGCTTCCTCATGACAGGGATTTCCATCGAGCCTAAGGTCCCTGCTTTCAGGATGCCCCATGATTTCCGCGCCGTGGAATACAAAGGTACTCCGCTCTCCTATGATGCCGGGGCACACGGATTTACGCCCGCCCGAAAACCCCGCCATAAAGTGGCTTTCCACAAGGCCCGTCGCTATTTTCAGATCAGCGTCAAGATAGAGGCTGTTTATGTATACCTCACTGCCCCTGGACGTGGTTCCGAGAAAACGCAGCGCCTTCACGTCACGGCAGTCATGGTTCAAAACCCTGACGCCGAGGGTCCATATTTCGTTATCCAGCATGGCCCTCAGTTCAGCATCAGTCATAAGCCTGTGCGTTCCGTTAGCCGCTATGACCGCAATATCACCGGCGGCAAATCCTTCCTTAAGAAGCGTTTTGACAATGGGCAGCAGTATGCCTTCCTTTCCCGAATAGGGAACCGGCCTGGTATTGTCAGAAACAAGAATCACCGCCAGGGGCCTTTCTCCCTTTGGACGGGAAAGGGCTTCCCTTGCCAGAGTCCCAAGGGGAGGGGACGCTATGGGATTTTCCAGGGCAGATCTGATCGCGTCTTCGCTGTCGGGCAAAAGCTCAGGCGCCGTCATACCGAAAACATCCGTGTTATCCGGGAGAGAGAGTTCTATATTCCCGCCTCCCAGGGGAAAAGGAACTTTTATCATGCCAGTAATTTTATCAGTGAAAAGTCTCCCTGTACAGCCGCGTTGAGTATGGGCGCCATATATTCATCAACCAAAGAAGAAGTCAGCGCCACGGGCATGTTTTTCAGCTTCATCTCAAGCTGGGGATCCTTTGCCGCTTCCAGGGCCTTGGCTATATAGCCCTTGTTGAATTTGGGAAGCTCGCCGAGTGTGGCGGGCGCGCCTATGGCCCTGCTGAAAGAAACCATACCCCGGGCAACGGCGACTCCCAGTTCCCTGCCGGAGAGGCCGTCAAGATCAGCGGAAATATACCCGTGTTTCTTAAAAATATCCCCCACAAGATGCAGCTGCTTTTCGATTGCGGGGGCGAAAAATACCGCGTAATAGGGATTCATGATGCCGCAGGCTGTTCCGTGCCCGGCAAGGTCAACCAGGGAAAAGCTCGTCAAATGGGCGCCGTTAGTCCCGCCAACCATAATGGCATAGCCGCCCAGATCAGTCGCCATCCCGATAGCTTCCCGGGCTTCCATATCGCTGGGGTTTTTGATGACCCTTGGCGCGTACTGTACGCTCAACTCAATGGCGCATTTCGCTATTGAGGCGGCAAGGTCATATTTGTCCTGGGGAATTCCGGCGAACACCTCAAAGCAGTGGGCTATGGCATCCAGGGCGCCGTCTATGGTAACCCCTATGGGCATGGAGGCGGTAAGATCGTAATCGAAAAGCGCGAAAGGCGGAGTTATGGCATTATCCACCACAAGTTTTTTCTGCCCGGCCACGGGATCGGTAACATTGGAATACTTGGTAAGGTGAGCCCCCGAACTGGCGGAAGTCTGCACCGCGATAAGCGGATACAGATGCTTCCCTGATTTTTCCAGCTCACCGCTAATCAAATTTGTTCCAAAATAACGGTCTATTTCCGGGGTATACACTCCGCCGAGGGTTGCCAGAAAATTCGCCGCCTTGCACGCGTCAATGGTCGATCCGCCGCCAACGGCGATAATACAGTCCGGTTTGTAATGAAGAATATAGGTCTCAATACGATAAACATCTTCTCTGGGGGCGTTGGGCCCGGCGTCAGGCGCTATGGCTCCCCCGGCGAGAGACACTCCCGCCTCCGTAAGGCTTTTGCTTACCGCATCGGCCACAGGCTTCATGTACGTTGTATTGCATACAACCAGGGCGTTTTTGCCGAGGCCCGACGCGATTTTACCTATCCGGGGCAGCACTCCCCTGCCGAAAGTATACGGCGGGCCTTTCCATGCCGATAAGAGTTCCTGGGCTTTTTCAAACAATGCGTTCATTGATTCATCCTCCTTATAGTTGTGATTAACAAAATTGAATTTTATTTAATAAAATTGTAGTTATATGATAACGAACAGTAAATTGTTATGTCAATAGGTCCTTTGGAAAGGCGGTCCCCTCACCACTCCAGTTCCATCTGGCCGCTTTCAAAATCGCCGCTTCTGCGGCGCCGCTTCCCCCCTCCGGCGGCCAGTTTAGTCCAGCCCATGACTGACGCGATGGATTCGGCGGCGGGAAGTATCTGGGTGTCTATGTAGTGGTCATAATCAATCGGGGAATTCCGGGCAGAGGCGGGTTCGGCGCCCAAAGTGGTCCAGATGTATTCGACGGTGCCCCGGCGGCCCTTCCAGCCGAGAGCCCGCGCGGCCTTTACCTGGGGCGGCGTTGAGGCGGTATAATCCTCAGGCGGCCTTGAGAGGCGTTTGCGGTAGACGAGGTCCATATCAAGGACACCCGCCCTGAGTTCCGCGATAGTATGGCGTATATGCTTGAGAAACAGGTCCTCCCCGGCGCCTGAAAAAACCAGTTCCAAAAGTTCAAGCTGCAGGCGCCGCCCCAGTTCCGTGGTGTCCCGCCTGACCGCTTCCATGCCCTTAACCTCGACGCTGAGTGTACCGTCTCTGGCTATAAGATGGCCGCCGTAACCCTTGGCCCTTCCCCTGAGAACGCCGGGAGCATCCCCGTCCCGCCTGGAACGCAGCGGCGGAATCATAAAACGCCGGTAGGCTTTTTCAAAACGCAGTTCAAGAAAGGACTCAAGACCGTATTCCGAATGTATCCTTTGACCGAGAAAGCGGTTTAGCTTTTCCGCCAGAGCCGCGCAATGGGATCCGAATTCATCATAGGATGAACTGTCGGAAAGGCCGCTTACCACAAAGAGAGAATCGGTGTCGCCGTAAAGCACCCGGTATCCTTCGCGGGAAAACCAGTCCCGCGAGAGGAGCAGCCATTTACGCGCGAAGGATGTAATGGCTCCGGCCAGCTCGGTACGTCCGTAACGGCAGGACGAAGTTCCAAGAACGCCGTAAAAACTATTCATGAGAATTTTGTACACATGGCCGGCAATGGCGTCTCCCTTTTTCAGGGCGTCGCCGCGTGATGCGAAATACCCGGCTATGAGCGAGGGCAGTATGCCGGGATCTCTGAGAAACACTGCCCTGTTGGGAGCGGTAATGGTCCGCCCGGTAATTCCGTAAGCACGGGCATGGGAAAGGGGATCAATATTGAAGGTCCTGATGATGGTAGGATAGAGGCTGCGGAAATCAAAAACCGCCACATTGGCGAAAAGGCCCGGCTCAGGTTCCAGTATGGTTCCGCCCGCGGCCCCTGACACGGCAGCGTCAGAAGGAAAATCAGGCGCTATGTTACGCTTCATGAGTTCCATGCCGTAGATTCGTTCAAAACTCACCACGCTGGTCCAGGCTTTGTCGAGCATCACGCCGGTAAGGGCGGATCTTTCCATGGTAAGGCGGAAGAGCCCTGTCTTCTTGAAAATACCGAATACCAGTTCGGCGTCCTTCAGACAGTAGTTTCCAAAGGAAACCGGATCGGAAGCGTAAAGCGAATCAAGCTCGTCTATCTTTTCCCTGCCGTCAAGGGCCACCAGTTTGCCCTCGCCCAGCACTGAACGGGCGACAGTTTCCAGCCGGTAATCTGAAAAACGCTCAGGGCCTGAACGGGTTACCCTGAGGGCGTCTATCACCTGGCGGCCCGGCACCAGGGCGGACGCGGATTTGCCTTCGCCGCGTTCAAAAAATTTCGCGCTCTCGGAAGAACGGCCCAGGACAAAGGGAACGCCCAGGCGTCCGCAGCGTTCCGCAAGGCGGGGAAAATCAAAGTCAAGAAAATTCCATCCGGTAAGCACGTCAGGGTCCGCCTGTTGAATACCGGCGATAAAAGCCTCAAGAAGGGATTTTTCATCAGAGTGGAACATGACGCCGCTTACAGTCCCTGCGCCCGGAAAGGAAAAATCAGGCGGCGCTACGACGGCAACGGCGCTCTTTAAATTTTCAAAGGATGAATCACTTATCGAAAAGCCTATAGCCCGTATGGCTCCGCTTTTTGTATCTGTTTCAATATCAATTGAATCAATCCTCAAACGGACAGGCGCGGCTTCTTCCAGAGCTGTCAGACGGGGATGGGGAAAAACCATATCCACAGAGCGGCCCTGCCTGAACTCGCCCTGTACGCCCAGAGGCCCCCGTATACCCAGGCCGGAGAGAAAAGCCTCGGCGGGCTTCATTGATCCGTCAGGACTGGGAATCCCGGCATCGCCGAGTATGGAAAAAGCCTTACGGCGTTCCCGGTAATGACAGAACTCAAGGCGGGCAAGTGTTTCCCTGCCGGAAAAAGACTCCAGGTGAGAAGCATGAACCGTATAGGGTATACCTGAAAGAAGCGCCCCGGCCTTGCCCAGATCAGCATTGTTGATATGGAACGAAGGTTTCCATGATGATTCCACAGCGGCAAAGGACCTGCCGTCCTCAAGGCGTCCGGTAAAGTAAAGCCGGTCCCTGTCCGTATCAGATCCGGCGTG
>JAIRXO010000097.1 GCA_031268255.1 Spirochaetaceae bacterium | reverse complement strand
CAAAGTCGGTTACTTTGCGGACAGACCCTGCATTTGCTCCCGTTTTGTACCAAAACGGTACGCAAAATGCTGTTTTCAGGGAAGTTTGTCCATAATGTGTCTACATTATGGACAAACTCGAATTACAGAGCTATTGAACGCCTGACATCCACCAGGAAGACTCCGAAAAGCCTGTCCGGAGGGGAATCGGCGGAGAGGGACTCCCCGGAAATTCTGTTGTAAATTTCCAGCACGGCCCGCATTTCTTCCGGGTCTTTGGAATATACCGCCGAGGAGTAGGCTGCCCGGAACAGGCCCTTTTCCGCCAGTTCCCGGGACGATAAAGAGCCGTAACGCTTTTTGGCCTGTCTGTCGATTATCGCGACAGGGCCGTCGTAGCCGATGGTAAAAACAAAATCTTCCCGGGAAAGCATAATTTTCAGGAAACCGGGGAAAAAGAATCTTTGCCGACGCCGCAGGCGGGACAGGTCCAGTCCGCGGGAAGATCCTCGAAGCTGGTTCCCGGCTGTACGCCGTTCATGGAATCGCCTTCGGCGGGATCATACACATAACCGCATACATCACAAACATACTTTTTCATGCCGCTCTCCTATAAAAACACTTCTACAAGAGTATAACTCCACGGGTTCCTTTTAACAAGGACTTTGGCAGCTTTTCAAAGAGACATTTCGGGCTTGCGTTGTTAAAACCCTGTTTTCATGCTACGATTCGCGTATGAAGAAAATTGTGCTTATTGCCGCCTTTATTCTTGCCTCCGCCGGTGCGTGGGCCCAGAGAGGGCCGGCCGGGGGAGAGGTTCTTCAGGGCTATGACGGATACTGGACCAGGCAGGGGAGAATTAATATTTTCAACCTGGTACGTTTTTATCCTGACCGGCTTCCCTTTCTGCGAAACGAAATTTACGCCCGCTACGGGAGGCCTTTTGTCAACGCGGAGTATCAGGCCTATTTCAACAACCAAACCTGGTACCATGTGCGGAACAACTATACCGACAACTGGCTCAGCGCCGACGACAGGTACAACGCCGAGTTCATCCGCTCGGTTGAACAGCCCGCGCTGGGTTTCGGGGATATGGTTAAAAAGCTTATGCAAAATGTGGAATACCTGGGCGCCGGCGTTGCCCTGGTCTTTACTTCCGGGGAGGAGCTTCTTGTTCAAAAAGGCGAGGAGGATCCCCGCGATTTTTACGGAGGGGGGATTGAGGAAGAATGGCGTCCCTGGATCATTATGGGCGACTGGGTTCTGGTATATCAGTCTTCCGGCAGCCAATTCTATGAGGCTGAGGCGTATAAACTCGACCATGTCCGGAGGCGAATCACGAACAGCGCCCAGACCTCCATAAACGCCGCGATCCTTAATGCCCTGATTGAGGCGCAGAGGAACCGCTAGCAGATAAGGGAAGTATGACAAAACTTCTCCGGCTTCCGCGACTTTGCGGCTGATGGAGCCTCGATATTTTTCCGTGTTCCCCAAGGTATGGATTTTATGAAGTTTACTACCCGCATAAACCGGTATTCTGCCGTCTTTCCCGCTTCAATCCTCGCGGTCATCCTTTTTCTGGTTGTTCAAAGGGTATGGCGGGGGCCTTCGGGTTTTGACGTATACTATTACGCCCTGCAAACCAGGGCAATGTCCCTTGGGGGCCCTCTCTTTTTCGACCAGTCCCTGGTCTACGGCGTTCTGGCGCTCCTTGACCGCATGGTCCGCAATCCTGTTTTAAGCAGCCAGATCCTTTCGGCGCTGAGCATGGGAAGCATTTACGGCTGCCTTCTTGTGATAAGTTTCCGCCGGGGCCCCTCGCTCTACAAAAGCGCCGTCGCGGGTATCGCGGTTTTTAATCCCGCGATCTTTTATCAGACCCTTGAATTTACCAAAAATAATTTTTCCTTGGCCTTCTTTTTTATCGCCTACGCCGCCCTGACCGGTGAAGGGGGACGCTGCGGGCTGCCAAAGCGGACCGCGCCGTCCCTGTTCCGTTTTATCGCGGGCCTGGGATGCCTGGCCGTTTCCGTTCTTTCCCACCGCATGATGCTGGTTGTGGCGGGACTTTTCGCGGCCCAGGCCCTCGCGGTTCTGCCGGGAGTTTGCCGCTTTGCCCGGCGCGGCGCGGGGCAAAGGCTCCCGGGCAGAATCCTCTTGTGCTGCGGCCTCGTTTTGGGCGCGGCGCTCGTCACGGGCCTGGCTCTCCTTAAAACAGGGCTCCTTGACCGCCTGGGAGTTTTTTCCCTTGCCGCGCCCCTGGATCGCCTGCGGCAGCTCGGCGGGACACGGCCGCTGCCGGGTGAAAAGATTTTCTATATTATCCTGCAAATACTGCCTGTCTTCCTCGTCCCCTGCCTTGTCGTCAAAAAGCGGCTCCTTGGCCGTAGCGAAGCCGTGTTCGGCCTTTTGGCCTTTCTTTTTGTTTTCCCCTTTCTTGAATTTTCATGGGACGGAACAGGCTTCCGCCTCCTCCTCCTTGAACCCCTGATGCTGGCGCCGCTGCTCCTGGCCGCGGGGGAACCAGTCATGCCGTTAGGCGTAATCACAGCCGGGAGCGCTGCGGGCGGGAACACGGGCAGACCGTTAGGCGCAGCCATCGCCGCGCTCTTTATTGCCGGAAGCGTTTTGTTTACCGCCGAATCGGCGTTGCGTCTCGCCCCGTCCAAGGGGCCTGACTACAGGCGGCTTGCCGGGGAATTCGCCTCCATTGAAACGCTGGCCAGGGGAAGAAGGCTCATCGCCCACCGGGGTCTTGCGGGTTTTCTCTGGTACGAAAAGGGAATATGGGCGGAAAACTTTATCCCCTCTGGGGAAAACGGGCGCTACCTTAGGGTGGTCTATGCCTTTACCCCGGAAATCTTTGAGCCCTACCTTGAGGAAGGTGATACCCTGCCGGTAAGGATAAGCAGAAGCTATACCCTCATCGAAGAATATCTATGGCAGCGTTTTTACCGGGAAAAAAGGGATCTGCGGTTTCTCAGGTCGGAACTCAACCCCTGCCTTCCCCGGCCTGTTTCGTCCTTTGCCATTAACCGGGAAATCGCCCGGCGCATGAGTCCGGTAAGCGAGTAAGGGTCTCAATCCCGCAGCA
>JAIRXO010000085.1 GCA_031268255.1 Spirochaetaceae bacterium | reverse complement strand
GAGCGCCACCGGCACCGCTATGAATTTTCAAACAAATACAAGACCGAAATGACCGGGTCGGGTCTTGCGGCCGCGGCCTATACTCCCGACGGCAGCCTTGTGGAATGTGTCGAATGGCCTGGTCATCCCTGGGGTGTGGGCGTGCAGTTTCATCCTGAGTTTAAATCCAAACCAACCGCGGCGAGTCCCCTTTTCAGGGATTTTGTCGCGGCGGTCAAAAGCGGGGCCGGAAAGGACGGCATCGGATGAGCGCGCGTCATTTTACGGGGTTCTGTTTTGCCCTGGGTATCTCCCTTGCCTTGGCGCTGTTCGTTTCCTGTTCTTTTGATTACAGCGAAGGCGGCGCCGCTGATGACAATGAACCTGACATTACCATGGAACAGGTTGAATATACCCGCTTCCGGGGCGGGGAACTGGACCTCCGTTTCAGCGCCGGAGAAGCCAGGCGCTACGAAAAAAAGCAGCTTATGGAACTGGATGATTTTTCCTTTGAGCAGTACAACGCCGGGCAGGATGGCGAAGGCGGAACCATAGCGGCTGATGTTACCGGATCAGGCGGTTCCGCGGTAGTTGAGCTTGGGCCGGGCAATGTGCGCATCTCGGAGGGCGTGCGGATCCGGGTTGACTCTGAGGATATACGCATCGAAACTTCGAACCTTGCCTGGAAAAACGAGGAGCGCCTTCTTGAAGGCGGACAGGGCAGTCAGGTGCTTATAGAAAGATCAGACGGAACCATGATGAAAGGAAGAAGTTTTTCCGCCGATATAAGGCGAAGGACCTGGGAATTCGGCGACGGCATAGAAGGGACTTATGTTCATGAGGATGAGACGACGGATGCCGCGGGGGAAGATGCGGACGAAGAGGCCGATAACGGGGCCGGGCCGGACAGCATGGAGCAATAGCGCCTTTAGCCCCCGGCGATTAGTTCTGCCGCTTCGGGCCGGCTGAGGGGGCGGCTTTTAAAGATTTTTGTGATGACCAGAAATGCCGCCGCGGCCAGGATGAGGCCAAGGGCCGCGGAGCAGGGAATCAATGCCTGTCCCAGGCGGGAGAACATGATATTCCCCGCCGCCATGCCCAGAATGAGCGTCCCAAAGGATGCGGCTGTCCTTATGGTACTGCGGTATTTTACCCAGTCGTCGTTTGATTCAAGATAAACCTTGTCATTAAGGCGGGCCTTGCAGCGGTTATGGGCTTCTATCAGGACTTCGTCCTTTCTGACGCAGTTCCCGCAGCCACAGCCGGTGTTTTCCAGCCGTTCAACCCTGACTACCGCCATATCACCCTTTACTTCCGTTACGGTTCCCTTTTCCCTCATAACTTTCAAGCTCCCTTACTCCTTGTATTATACCCCATAATTGTGTTATTTTGGTAGATAATGAGAGTGTTTTCCCTTGTTTTCTTTTTGACGCTCCTTATTTGCTCCCTGGAGGCGGAAATCTTTACCTTTAAGGCCGACCGCATGTCAGGCGGCAGGGCCTCGGGGCGGGAAATAACCATACTCCAGGGTTCCGCGGAGGTGCGCTCGGACAACCTCATACTCCAGGCCGACCGCATTGAACTCCAGGGGGCCGACAATGAGTTTATCGACTGCCAAGGCAATGTACGGGGCAGGGACGACGAACAGGGCATCGTTTTTGTAACCGACCGGCTCCGCTATGACCGCACGCTCAAGATAGCCAGGCTGGAAGGGAATTCAACCATGGAGGATATTCAAAACGGAGTGGTGGCCAGGGGCCGTTTCATCGAATACAATGACGAAACCGGGACCGCGGTGATTCAGGTGGCGGTACGCCTTTTTAAGGACGAAATGGTATGCCGTTCCGAATACGCCCTGTACCGGCGGAACGAAAAATCCCTGGACCTTTCGGGCTTTCCGATAGTATATAAAAAAGGCGATGAATTACGGGCCGAACGCATGCAGGTTGATCTTGAGACCGAGGATGTCATCATGGAAGGCGCGGTTTCGGGTTCCATAAAGGAATAGCCGGTGGAAGAAGAACTGCTCCCGGATGAGGTTCCGCTCCGTCATGTGCTTGAACTGGCCGAACTCCACAAATTTTTTGGCCGTAAAGAAGTGGTCCGGGGTGTCAGCTTTTCCATGGAGAACGGCGACATTACCGGCCTCTTGGGGCCCAACGGCGCGGGAAAAACAACCATCTTCTATATGGTTGTGGGCTTTCATAAACCCAGCGGAGGGGTCGTCCTCCTTGACGGGGAAAACATCACCCTTAAACCCATGTACCAGCGGGCCCGCGCCGGCATAGCCTATCTGCCCCAGGAAGCGTCCATATTCCGCAAACTTACCGTAGAACAGAATATCATGGCAATCATGGAAAGCCGTAAGGAACTCTCCAAAGCCGAACAGAAGGACAGGGTGGAGGATCTCCTTGAGGAATTCGGCATCACCCGCATACGAAGCCAGTACGGGTACACCCTTTCGGGCGGCGAAAGACGGCGTACCGAAATAGCCCGCGCCCTGGCCTCAGACCCCAAATTCCTCCTTCTTGATGAACCCTTTGCCGGTATAGACCCCATCGCCGTCTACGAAATAAAACAAATCATCAAGCGCCTTGCCGGCAAGGGCATAGGAATCCTCGTAACCGACCACAATGTACGGGACACCCTGGAAATCACCACCAACGCGTTCATCATCGCCGAGGGCCTCATCGTCGCCCAGGGAGACAAGGAAGCCATACTTTCCAACGATATGGTGCGCCAGGTCTACCTTGGCCAGGAATTCTCCATGTAAAAGAGGGCGGTTCGTTTCTGTCACGCGACTATGTCGCGAGACTACTGACAAAAAAGATAAAATGCGCTAAAATTCTTTATAATATGAAAATAAGAAACGGCAGCTATTGCAGAAAATGTCTCCAGCAATCACTTCCTGTTGACATCATGATACGGTTTGCCAACCATGTGTATCCCGTATACAATATTTATAAAGAAGCGGGGCTCAGGGAAAATCAGCCCCTCAGTAACCAGAATGCCGCGCAAAGGATAGTCGAAGATTTTATCGCTGCCGAGCGTTTTATTGATCTGGTTGAATTTCTTATCCGGGTTGACCTTAAAGGCTACATGGGAAGGCAGTATTCCCTCAGGGGTCTCAACGATGTTATTTCCGGGATAATCCGGGAGGGGTACAGTTATGACAGCGCCACGGGTCAGTTTTTTGAAAACCAGAGCGCCCGTATCTCCAACAGTTGGGGCCGTCTTATTGACGGTGACGAAAGAAACATGGCGGTACTCAGGCTTGATGTGGCGGGTAACTCCGTTCTGGTCAAGCGGAATAATGCCGGGGCCGTAGAAAAAGCCTACAAGGATCTCCGGGGCATTGTCAGCCAGGCGGTGATCAGCCGTCTGGGAAGGCTCTGGTCCTGGGAAGGCGACGGCGCTCTGGCGGTGTTTCTTTTTGGATACAAGGAAAGGGCCGCGGTTTTTGCCGGCATGAATATACTGCACGAGCTGTATATTTACAACCGTCTGGTCAATCCCCTCGACGCCCCCATCACCGTGCGTATCGCCGCCCACGCGGGGCCGGTTCATTACCGGAAGGATCAGACGGAGCTTCTTAAAAACGAAACAGTCCGGGACACGGTGGGTATAGAATCCCGGGCGGTAAAGCCCGGTTCGTTTGGCATATCGGACGGCATTTTTCTTTCTATAGACAAGGGGCTGCAGGAACTTTTCAGGGGAGGGCAATACATTGACGGTATGCGGGTGAGAACCTATGGCTTTGAGGCGGAACCGTCATGAAACTTTATGTGATTACCGCCAAAAAGAACCTGGCCCTTAAAACAAACGGCGCCATAGAAACCGGGACAGTCGTCCCCGGAAAGGCATCCGCCCTCAAGCCGGAAAAAGACGATGTCGTATATATCGAAGCGTCAAGCGCCCCGGCGCTTAAAAAAAGCATTGCGTCCGTTAAGCGTAAGCCGGTTCCCTGGGGTATTCTTGATCCCAAAGGCATTGTCTCTGATCCGGCGGAATATTTTTTCCTCGGCGCTTCGGATTACCTGGGGCCAGGGCCTTTCAAAAAAGGTATAGATAAAAAGCGGCTTGCCGCCATGAAAGCCTTTGCGTCAAGGGCATCAGGAGGCGGCGTTTTGAAAGGCTCCGCCCCGCTTTCAGGAAAAAAAGGCGGGGTATCGTTATGGGAAGGCGGCAACAGCGCCAGGCTTCAGGGAGCCGCCTTTAAGGGCTGGGGGTCTGTTAGCTCAGGCCAGGTGTATCCTTTCTTCTTTTTCTTTGTGTCCCTTTCCGGTCCAAGCAGCCTCCGCGGCCGCCTTGGCGAAGCGGGGTACATCACGCTCCGTGACCGGCTCAAAAATTATTTACAGCAGGTCTTTAAGCCTGTAGACGGGCTGCTCTGGATGGAAAGCGAAACCACCTGTCTCCTGCTTGTCCCCTCAAAAATCCAGAATGTTCAGGCCGCGCTTGCCTCGGCTCTCAGGATGCTGCTCAATACGCCCCTTATCGCCCATGAGGTGTTCGGCATGGCCGCTATTCCTCTGGAATTTACCCTGGCCCTCCATTACGGCAAGACCGCCTACAAACCGCCCGGAAAAACCGGCACCGTGGTTTCCGACGCGGTAAATTTTGTTTTTCATCTTGGACATAAATACGCCGGACGCGGGAGGCTTACCATATCAAATGAAGTTCCCGAAGAGGCAGTGCCTGAGGGTGTGCGGGACCTTTTTGTCAGCGCCGGTGAGTACGAAGGCCGCACCCTTATTCATTCCCGCCGTTTTACGCGCGGGTAGCGCCTTGTCCATGTTTTTGCGGTATATCCCCTCGGGGCTCGCGCTTGTTTCGCCGGGAGATAATCTTGACGCGGTCCTTGACGCCATTGTTCAAAACGGGTATGGCGCGGAATTCTGCCTGACATTCAGCCTTGAGCGTTCCTTTATCGCAGAGCTCATGCGGGCAGGGTTTCTTGTCATGTCAGAATATATAGGCCCCGAAGATATTATCATTGAACCCATGCATCACCTTGTACGGTCGGTGCTTTTTCTTGACCGCGTTCATGAAGGAAAGACCATACAGCGTTTTCTCCCCGGATATGAATTTGCCTTTGACAGGGATTTTGACCGCATCATTACGCGCTGCGCGGAAGTCCACGGAGACGGATGGCTCACCAAACCCCTCACCGAAGCCATACGCGCCGTTAAAGCCCTGGGGAAAAAGGAGGCCATGCCGGCCTCCTTCGGCGTCTACCGGGGCGGGGAACTTAAAGCAGGCGAATTCGGCGTCATCTCAGGCGGAGTTTACACCAGCTATTCGGGCTATCATGATGAAAGCAACGCGGGCAAAGCCCAGATGGTTCTTACCGCCCGCTGGCTCAGGGAACAGGGCTTTGCCTTCTGGGACCTTGGTATGCCCCTTGAGTACAAAAACAAACTCGGCGCGGCTAATGTCAGCCTCAAAAAGTTTCTCAGCCTGTTTAGAAAGGCGCGCACCTGTTCCCCCCGGTCATTGAACCAGTTTTAATACATACTGATCGGCCAGCTCGCCGGTAATTTTTTGACCTGACATATCCAGTTGGGTAACAAAGCCCTGGCCTATCAAATAATAAGGAGGCCAATCCCCGGCATCCAGCATGATAGTGTCCCCGGCCTTGTTCCAGGTAAAGCCGCCTTGCGCCGTAAAAGTATCGCTGCTCTTGTCAATATACTGCCAGGTCAGGGAATAAGTCCTGTCGGATCTCAGGGTAAGGACAACACGAATAGCGGAATCCGCACCCGGTGTTGTTCCCGCATAAACGCCGGCCCAGCCCGTGGCGTTTTTAGCAACAGTGGTATCTGTTGAAGCACAGGCGCCCAACAGAAAACATACGGTAATCACCGTAACAATGGTCTTTTTCATAGAAACCTCTTATTCTATTATATACTTTTCCGGTATTCATTTCAGGGGAAAAAACATATAATTGAGGTGGTTTATAAGGTAGTTTTGAAAAGGGCTTTAGAAAAAGCGGCCATAGGCCGCTTTTTCCTTGAACTGAATTACTGCCAATAGCTCTTGTCGTAAGAAGGATTGCCAAGAATATGCTGCGCCGCGGCAAAGCCCCAGGCGCCGGCGGTATGCACGGTAGCACTTGCGGTACGGGGCGGACGCGATACAGTACCTGCCGCGTAAAGCCCTTTAATAACATTGTTTAAAGCGGCTTCTTCGAGCGTTGCCGGTGCGGCATTGCTGTCCGTTCCTCTTATGACCTGTGCGTTAATATTGATTCTTATACCGCCGTAAGTACCATGCAGCGCGGGTACAAACCTTATGGCATAGAAGGGACCTTCGCGATCCCAGCGATAGGGGGTAAAACCGCCATTAGGCGCAAAGCCCGCCGGTGCCGCGGCGCCATCAACGGCAACCATTAGGACTGTTTCCATCTCATCCAAAAAGTTGGTTTTAACGGTTCCGGTAAACCCGATTTTGTCAGCCAGTTCCGAAAGGGTAGGCGCCGACACATAAAGACCGCTGGTATAGTAGTTTCTGACAAACGCAAAACTCATTATGTTTTTATGGGGAAGGATAGCGTAATACGTTATCGGGGGTTTCCCTCTGGCGTCTTCCATTGTGGCCGCGCCAAAAAATTCAGGACGGCCCTGAGCGGTCTCTGTTCCAAAACGCCTTCCTGTTGCCGCGTTGATATTGACTGTACCCTGGCCGCGCGGACCTGATAACGAAAGGAAATTATCCTGATGAGGCAAATTACCGTTAGGGGTATTTGAAATATCAAAGCCCGGCAATCCTGATGTATTATTGCTGAATTCGTGCATCATATCCAGAGCCGCGCCAACTTGCCGGCCCATAATATGCCCATCACCGTTTTTATGACGGCTGGTAGCGGGACTTGTCGCATAGTACAGGGGATTCGCGTTTGCCGTGTTTCTGCCGAAATTGGCTTCTTTTAGTTCTTGATTCCTCTCAAAACCGCCGGTGGCGAGTACAACGGCCCCTGCCATAATGTTGTAGGTACCACTTTTGGTTTCTACCTTTATTCCGCCAATATCGTCAGCAGGTCCGGCTTCATTGCCGTTTGGATTAAGGAGTAATACACCCCTGTTGTTCAGGCGGTAATCAACGCCATACTTGAGGGCCGTAGCTTCGAGACCCCTGATAACAGACGGCCCGGGCGTGTCGTAATCGGCGACGGCCAAACTTCTATGCTCCAATATGCCGTTATTATTCGGCCTATAGCGGGTGAGCCTGTTGTTGACCTCATTGATATTATTCATGAGGTTTTTGCTGTTAGCCGCTACCAACCGGAAATATTCATCAAAAATACCGCCCGAAGAACCTGCTCCCAGCGATGTGGCAAAATTCCTTACATCCTGTTCGGGATTAACGGAAGGAGAGTTTCTTTTCTGAATTTCGCTTCCGGCGGCCTGAATCGAAACAGAGGACCGTAATGTATTGCCCCCCGGAATACCTTCCTTTTCAATCAGGATAACTTTCTTGCCGCCCTTGGCCAAGGTAATCGCGGCGTTAAAACCCGCAGCGCCGGCGCCGACCACGACGACATCGGCTGTTGTATCCTGATACACCGGCCTGCTTACCGGTCCCCTGAGCGTGCCCATATCTCCGCCGGCAGCTTCCAGCGCCTCTGTAACAGCGCCAATAAAGGCAAAACTGGTAAGCGTTGCGCCTGTTACCACATCAACGGCAACAGTCTGGTTTGCGAGAATATCGTCTGTAAGGGTAGTAACCGCACGCTCACCGTACCCGTAGGTTTCAGTATGCCATGAATCAATTGTCAGAATTTTGCTTTTATCTACCGAGACAACAACCTTGATAGGACTACCAAAAACACCTTGTGCGGACGCGGTATAAGTACCCGGTCTGGAAAACACAGTCCTGCCTGATCCGCCGCTGGCACAGGAAACAACCAGGACAAGAGCCGCCGGTACGAACACCAAGACCCTAAACCATCTTTTAGAATTCATAAAAACCTCCAAAAAGCAATTCGGTTTGTTCGACAACACCGCCGCGTATATTATAAACGTTTTTTACTATTTGTCAAACAATTATATTTGTCGGACATTCGCGGGCGGAACATTTTAGGGTGAGGCTTTCTTTGTATAAAAAATGTCCGCCATGTTTTAATCCGCCGCTCCGTAGTTGATCCCGCAGAGTTTAAGTTCCGTATGGCGGTGACAGGCAACAAAATGATCCGTACCACATTCGGTAAATTCAGGGGCATATTGCCTGCAGGTATCAATGCAGTATGAACAACGGGGATGAAAATAACAGCCTGAGGGCGGATTCGCCGGATTGGGAATTTCACCGGCAAGGGGCAGGCGCTCAATGGAAATATCGGGGTCGGCTACAGGAACTGCCGAAAGCAGGGCCTCGGTATACGGATGCAGGGGGCGGCTGTACAAATCGACCGTATTGGCATATTCAATGAGCCTGCCCAGATACATAACGCCGACCTTATCGGAAATATATTCCACCACAGAAAGATCGTGGCTTATAAATATGTAGGTTAATTCCATTTCACGCTGAAGGTTTTTAAGCAAATTAATAACCTGGGCCTGAATGGATACATCCAGGGCGGAAACCGCCTCATCGCATACGATAATATCGGGATTGATGACCAGTGCCCGGGCTATACCGATCCTCTGGCGCTGGCCGCCGGAAAAGGCGTGGGGATAACGTTTAAGGTAACTGGTATTGAGCCCTGTCTTGGATGCTACGGCTATGACTTTTTGTTCGAGTTCTGTCTTGCCCATCTCAGGATAATTAGCCCGCAGGGGTTCGGAAATAATATCAAAGACGGTCATCCGGGGATCCAGTGACGAATAAGGGTCCTGGAAAATCATCTGTATGTCCCGGCGCATACTCTTCATCTGTCTGCTGTCAAGACTGAGAAAATCAACGCCGGGTCTGCCGGTTCTGGTATAGATTACACTGCCCGATGTGGCGTCTATGGCCCGGACTATGCAGCGGCCCATGGTTGTTTTCCCACAGCCCGATTCGCCGACAATACCGATGGTCTCACCTTTACGCACATTGAAGCTCATATCGGTCAAGGCATATACATTTATTTTTTTGGCGGTAAAAACTGTGGTAAGGTTTTTTACCTGCAGTATGGGTGTAGAAAGGTGTTCGGAATTATGCATCAGTATGCTCCCCGCTGTAGA
>JAIRXO010000058.1 GCA_031268255.1 Spirochaetaceae bacterium | reverse complement strand
AGGGCGTGCGGGGCGCGGGGAGGGTCTCGCGGGCCGCGGCGCTTTTTTCACCGCCGGGAAGGGGCGGCTTGGCCTGTTCGGCTGTGGGCCGGGCCGGGACGTTGCCGGTAGTAAGGGCCGGTTTTGCCTGTTCCGCCTGGTTCAAGGAGCGCGTCAAGGTCGTCAAAGAGCCGGCGGGGAGGGCCGCAGCTCCGGGCGCGGGTTCCCGGGGCGCTTCGCTTTCAAAAAGATCATCAGGAACAGGCTCTCCTTTTTCCAGGGCGGCGCGCAGTACCGCGCCCCGCTCACGGTTACCGGAGATTAGTTTTTCAAATTCCCCCATACCTTCGATAAGTTCCCCTATCCCGGAGTGAATCTCGCGTATGTTCTGCCGGGTCTTTTCCGCCAGGTCTGTCTCAAGGGCCGGTGGGCCCGAAGAATGCGCCCCGGCTATTTCCGCCGCGCTGTCCCGCAGGGCGCGGGCCATGTCACGGGCGTCCTTTAGGGAACGCTGTATTCCGCCGCTTTCCCCGTCCGAAAAAGCGCCGCCGCGTATGGCGCCTATGCCGGCGGAAAAGGCGTCCACTTTTACGGTGATCCTGCCCAGGACTTCTGACGAGGTTTCGCTTGCGCCAAGGGCTTCCCGTATCTGGCCGGTCAGGGCCGAAACCTCGTCCTGTATGCGCCGGGCGTTCTCCCTGGTTGAATCGGCGAGTTTTCTGATTTCATCGGCGACGACGGCAAAGCCCTTGCCCGCCTCGCCCGCGTGGGCAGCCTCTATGGCGGCGTTCATGGCCAGTATATTGGTCTGCTCGGCTATCGTGTTGATAATGCCGGTAATCTCGGTTATCTTTTCTATATCTTTGGAAACGGCGGCAATGAGGTCCCGGGTGTTTTCCAGGCTGTCCCCGCCTTCCAGCACGGCCTCCCTGATCTTTTCGGCCTCCGATGCGCCATCGCCGGCTTTTTCGGCAAGGGCCGCGTTTTGCCTGAGCATGGCGGACAGATTTTCTTCGGATGTTTCTATAAGAACGGCCTGCGCGGCGGCTTTTTCCTCAAGGGCGGCGAGTTTTGCTTTCATGTCCTCCGCGTCTCCGGCGGATTTTTGGACAAGCTCTTCCATGCGGGCAAAGCCGCCGTCTATTTCGGCGCTCACTTTTTCCACCGAAGCGAGGACAGCGTCCCGCTCGCCCTGTCCGGCGCTGATGAGGTCCCGCTTTTTTTCCATATCGTCAAAGAAGCGTTTGAGGCCGCCTATGGTTTTTCCCAGCGCCCGTACCGAATCTTCGAATGTCCCTTCTCCTTCCATGACGGCCAGGGCCTCATAGTCCCCCGCGCCGAGTTTTTCTTTAAGGCCGTGGTAAAATTCATCCTTTTCGGATTTTTGGTTTTGGATGGAAAGAAAATATACCGCGAGAACCAGAAGTACAAGGATGTTGATAATACCGCCCCGGATAAAAAGGGCAAAGACCGTTTTTCCGAAGGCCGCTTCGAGGGGGTAGCGGCGGAGCAGCGCCCACTGGACGGCAAGGTTTATGACAAAAATCATAAGGGCGAAAATGACGATAAAGAGGCCAAAACGTTTTGGCGGGGAATTTTTCATGGTTACTGCTTTTCGTAGTGCTGGACTTCGTCGTGTATATACTCAAGGGCTATGCCCGCCGTGGTGAACATGGCCTCCGAATCCCCCGCGTCATGATAGCGGCGCTGGCAGACAACCCTGACTATGCCGCAGTTTATGATCAGCATGGCGCAGGTCCTGCAGGGCGTCATGCGGCAGTACAGGGTGCCTCCCTGGATGGAAATGCCCCGCCTGGCCGCCTGGCATATAGCGTTCTGTTCGGCGTGTACGGTCCTCATGCAGTGGGTGGTAACCGAGCCGTCCTCGTGGATCATCTGTTTTAACTGGTGCCCCGCCTCATCGCAGTGGGGCAGTCCCGAGGGCGCTCCAACATAGCCGGTTACAAGAAGCTGATTGTCCTTGGCTATGACGCAGCCTGACCTGCCCCGGTCGCAGGTGGCCCGCTTCGCTATCGCGTCACAGACTTCCATAAAATATTCGTCCCAGCTTGGCCTTTTGTACTGTGTTTCCGCCATTTGTTTTCTGTTCTCCGTCTCCAATACTAACATTCCCGAAGCATTTCAGTATAGTAGCGCCGTTCTATCTTGTCCTCCGTTATGCCCAGCGTGTTAAGGAGCGCCAAAAGCCTTTTTCTCCCCGCCTCCACAGCCTCTTCTCCGGCTGCCGGGGCGAGTATTTCGAGTTCGACAAACCAGCCCAGGCCCGCCACAAGGGACAACTCTATGGTGATACCCTCGTATTCCCAGGCCCAGCCCGTCTTGGTTTTACCCTGGCCCTTGACAAGGGCAAGCCGCTCAAGGAGTTCGGTAAAAAGGGCGGCGTCGGAAACTTCAAATTCCTTCTCGTCGTTGACTTCAATGGCATCCCTTCTCTCTTTAATTTTGAAACACACCAGGCAGCGCGTCAAAGGTTCTTCCGGGGATTTTTTCTCTTTTCGTACCCGTATTCCCGAGGGAAAATTCGGCCCGGCGCCGTATTCGGGAGGGATGAGCCAGTATTGGTCGCTTTTTTCGTAGGGGCCGAGGTATACCGCCCCCGCCGGAATCCGTTTTTTTACGCTTTCGCTGTCGCTTACCCGGGCTTTTACTTCAATCTCGATGGACAAACGGGCCTCCTTTGTATTTTATTACAATAAAATTAACATTGTTTCAACGTTCTTTTCATTATAGAAACATTTTGCTTGTGCTTTTTCTGTTTCCGGCCTATAAAAAATGACAGGTAATGAGAAAAGGCTAAAAAACCGATAATGTGCGTATATGAACCATCGATACCGCGCATTGGGTTTGCTGCTGGTCCTCTTTTGCCTGTCCGTCTCCGCCGAGGATACGGTCCACATTGTTCAGAGGGGGGAAACGGTTTATTCCATAGCCCGGAGATACGGAGTCAGTCTGGATGAGATGCTTGCCTTTAACGGCATAGCCGATCCCCGGACACTCCAGGTAGGTCTCAGGCTCAGGATACCCCGGAGCGCGGCGCCTGACAACAGTGCTTCCGCGACAGGGGCACAGGATGCGTCCGGTTATATCGAGCACCGGGTGGCCAGGGGAGAAACCCTCTACGGCCTGGCCCGGCGCTATGATCTAAGTCTTGAAGCCTTGAGAAGCGCCAACAATCTCTCCGGGAATTCGGTACTACGGGAAGGTACGGTGCTTAGAGTGCCGTCGCGGCGGGTAGTAGAGGCAGGCGGTCCCGCTTCTGCCTCTGATGATACCCGGACGGCAGGCGCCGGGACATCCGCCCCGGTAGATTCGGCCCGGCAGACAGAACAGCGCTCTGTTGACCAGTCAATACGCTGGCCGGTGAGCGCCAGGGAAGTGTCCTACATGACCAGTAAGCTCTACGGAGTCATACTCATGGGGGAACATGCCGAAGCGGTCAAGAGTCTTACCCAGGGTACGGTTGTTTCAACCGGTCCTTACCGTGGTTATGGCAAGGTAGCGATAGTTCAGAGGACGGGAGGATATTTATACGTTTACGGGGGCTGTGAAAGCCTTACGGTCAGGGAGGGTGACCGGGTGAATCCGGGGACTGAACTGGGAAAACTGGGTATAGACGCTGTGTCGCTTAAACCCCAGCTTTTTTTCCTGGTATATCAAAACAACAGTCCCATTGATCCCGCCAGAGCTCCCCGAACCTAAGCTCCTGTTTTCACGGCCCGCCAGGTAAGTATAAATGGCGGCTTATGAGGATACGATTATGTTAAAAACCATGCTTAATACTACGGCAGAGCGTTCTTCCGGCAGGAAAGAACGCAAACCCAGGGCATATAAAGAAACAGACCCCCTGGCTTTGTACTTCAAACAGATTGCGAAATTCCCCCTGCTTACCGCACAGGAAGAACGCGGCCTGGGAGAAAAAATACTGACCACCAAGGAAGTCCTTCAGTCATTTGCGCAGGAAGGGGAAACTCAGAATGATTATTTGCAGGGCAAGGCCAGGCTGGATGAAAAACTCAAATATTACAAAAATATGATGATAAACTCGAATCTCCGTCTGGTGGTTTCCATTGCCAAGGGATACCAGCACCGGGGGCTTTCACTTTTGGATCTTATTGATGAAGGCAATATAGGCCTCATCGAGGCGGTGGAACGCTTTGATTACCGGCGGGGCTGCAGGTTCTCGACCTACGGCACCTGGTGGATACGGCAGGCCATTATCAAGAGCATAGCCGACAAGGGCAGGGTTATACGCATACCCATACACATGCTCAATACCATAAAGAAATGTTATTTTGTGGCGAAACAGCTTACCCAGGATATGGGAAGGGACCCCAGCGAAGAAGAACTGGCGGACTATCTGGGGCTGCCCCTGGCAAAGGTCAAGGACATTGTCAAACTTTCCCAGGAGACTACCAGTCTTGATACCATCGTTGACGACGGAAACCTTACCCGTCTTGCCGATCTTATCAAGGACGATTCCCTGGCAGAACCCTTTGAGATGGCTTTTGCCCTTACCCTGCAGGATACCATGGGGCATATTCTTTCCCAGCTTTCGGAACGGGAGATGCGCATCATACAGCTCCGTTTCGGCCTTGCCGGCGAGGGCCCCCTTACCCTTGAGGAAACCGGCAAGATTCTGGGCATCACCAGGGAGAGGGTACGCCAGATACAGGAAAAAGCTGCCTTCAAACTCAGGCATATCAAGGAACTGCACGAACTCAGCAATAATCCTTGATCTTTAGACGGATTTGCCTCATCAGCGCACGGTGAGGCAAAATTCGTAATTTTTTTAAAAATATCATAATTTCAACACAATCCCGGAGTATACTTGGGTTCCAGGAGGCCGGGAGGCGTTATGGAGACCCTGACAATCCGTATAGGCGGCATGACCTGTGTCAACTGTCAGAACAGAATAGAAGCAAGGTTGAATGCCACTTGCGGGATAGAGTATGCCCGTGTCAGCTTTACCTCCGGTACGGCCACGCTTGGTTATGATCCCTCGCTTATTACCGAAAAAGAGATTGCCGCGATAATAGAAAGCCTTGATTACAAGGTATTAGGCGATACGGAGCGGCGGCCTGTTTCTCAAATCGCCGGACCCCTGGTCCTCATTCTCGCCCTCTATATGCTGCTGCGGGGCCTGGGCATAGGCAGCCTGACATCGGCTTTCCCCCTTGCGGAGGCGGGCATGGGCTATGGCATGCTCTTTGTCATGGGCCTTGTTACCTCGCTTCACTGTGTCGCCATGTGCGGCGGGATAAACCTTTCCCAGAGTATTCCCCGCGCGCCGGTTCAGGATGGACGCAAGACGCGTCCGCTGGACCTACAGGCGTTCCTTCCCCCGGTACTCTACAATGCCGGGCGTATACTTTCCTACACGGCGGTGGGGATTATTGTCGGGGCGCTGGGCCGGGTGCTTACGGTTTCGGGGCGCTTTCAGGGGGCGGTTCAGCTTATCGCCGGGGCTTTCATGGTGATCATGGGCCTTACCATGCTCGACCTTTTTCCGGCCCTGCGGCGCTTTAACCCCCGCCTGCCGAAATTTTTCACCAAAAAGATACAGGAACAAAAAACCCTTGATAAGGGCCCCCTGGTTATAGGCCTCCTCAACGGCCTCATGCCCTGCGGCCCCCTGCAGGCCATGCAGCTTTACGCCCTTTCCACAGGCAGCCCCGTGGCCGGGGGTATCTCGATGTTCCTGTTCAGCGCCGGTACGGCCCCCCTCATGTTCGGCATAGGCGCCTTGAGCGGCGTTCTCAGCCGTAAGTTTACCGGCCTGGTGATGAAAATAGGCGCGGTCCTGGTAACGGTAATGGGCATGAGTATGTTCAGCTACGGCTTCGGCCTTTCGGGAATCAGCTTTGACCCGGTAGGCCGGGTCAGTCAGGCTATGCGCCCC
>JAIRXO010000057.1 GCA_031268255.1 Spirochaetaceae bacterium | reverse complement strand
AAAATAACAAAGTAAATTTTATAAAATTCCTTTTCATCTCCAATCCTTTTAATTTGATATAATTTTATAATATTTTTTAAAAATAATGTCAATAACCTTCTAGCCCAATTGCGCATAACTTGAAATATACGAACCGGAATAATCCAAGCCATAGTGGCAACAAACTGAAAGACGCGCCGGGATGGATACGGTATAATGCAGTTAGGCGGCGCGGCCCTTCGAGACGCGGCGGCACATTATACGGCATCGTGGGGGTGGCGGAATAACAAACGCTTGGATTGTGGAGGCATTACGTTTTTCGAAGCAAAACTCCGCTTTGCCAATAACAAGCAAGCGTTTTTATGGAGCCAGGGGGAGCCGCGGAGAAGATGCGGACACGGGCGACAATTTAAGGGAGTTTGCGAAGCAAACTCCAAAACCAAAAATACGAAGTATTTTTGGTTAGTGCTCCCCCTCTTAAAACTATTTTTTTCCTGAATAAAGCGTAAGCTCCATCTTTTCTTTGTTCATCTTGATGAGGTTATACCAGAGGGTTTTTTTCATGGTTATTTGGGGGCTCTTCTTGGCCATGGAGCGGAGTTTCTCGTAAATGCCGATGGCGTTTTTGGCGGCCATATAGGTTTTAAGATAGTTTCCGGTAAAAATAGAATTGGCTTTTTCGTCTATCTGTTTGTCCACGGAGCGGTTATACGAATCGAGAATCATGTCGTATTTCTGGGTGATGTTGCGGGTATAGTCAAGGATGAGCCGGTCAAAGCGGGGGATTTCTTCCATAACATCGATGAGGCTGTGGAGCATATCAACGGCGCCTGAATAGTCCTCGTCCTGAAGGTATGTTTTTACGGCAAGCACGGAAAGCTGGAGTATGGAATCGTTGTTGACTACTTCGATATTGGAGATTATCATGCGGCCGCCTATTTTAAAGGGCGGCATTACCGAGACGACTTTTTTGATGAGGTCTATAAGGTCAAGGTATATTTTCTGCTCCCAAAGGGATTCTTTAATCGAAAGTAGAAGGCGTCCAAGGTCCTCGGCGTACTGTTCTTTGTACCGTTCTTCGGGTTTAAACACTGCCTCGCAGGTGGGGAGCATGACGCCTTTGAATTCAATCTGCCCGGTCTCAAGGAAGTACACGGTATTGTTCTTAAAGAGGGTGCTTTTGGTGGTGGAATTTTCCTTGACAAAGTTGATGTGAACCTGTTTGGTTATCATGACGCGGGATTCGCGGGGGGACAGTTCGTTGGCTCTGGCCTGGAGTCTGGCCGCGGTATTGAGCAGGAAGCCCATGAGGTCGCCCTTTTCGGTGATAATCAGGGGTATATTGCCGCTACCTCCGGTAATGCCGGCGGAAATCTTGAATTCGGGCAGTATGTTGGCTTCGGTGCTGCGCTGGGTGGAAATCGCCGCATCGTTGACTATGTTTGTTTTGGCGAAATAATCAATGATGGCCAGCACGGCGGTGATGGCGTCGGTGGCCGACGCGGCGGCAAGCACTATCTCGTCCCCCCGTTCCCGTCTGCTTACCGCGTGGCACTGTGCCGAGATGCGGCTTATTTCGTTATTGATGGCCTTGTCAAGAACATGAAGCCGGGAGATATTGTTCCGCGAGTCCTGGCAGAATTTGGTATAACCGTGTATGTCCAGCATGCCTACATAGAGGCTCGATATGGAAATGGTTTCTTTAAGCCGTCCGGCTTCGGGAAAACGCTGGTCCGGCACTACCAGTTCGCGCCATATCTTGGAATGGGACTCCTTGGTAATATCCCGAAAAAACCCCCAGTTCATGGCTTTTATGAGGTCAAAAATCTTCATTACTACCGGGTATATGCGTTTGTCCCGTATTATGGGGGTAAGATACTCGGTAAGGCCCGCAAAGGTGGAAATTTCCTTCTTGACAACTTTCTCGGCAAGATGGGTATACAGTTCGTACTCCGAGCAGGTCTCGGTATATTCGGTCAGGTCTTTCACAATGTTACTTTGAATATACCACATAATTCCCCAAAAAAACACCCCGCCGGGCTGGTTACTGCGGGGTTATTGCGTTATACTGTGGAAAAGGAGGGAGCAATGGAAACGGCCACATCACTCAATAATTCCGGTATAGCCCTGACCGAGGCAAACAGGCCCAATGACGCTATTCCCCTCTTCCGCAAGGCCCTGATTATGGAACCTGAAAACCCCCTTCTCTGGTTGAATTTGGGTATAGCCCAGCAGCGGGTCGGGGAGTACGAGGAAGCCCTGGAGAGTTTTCACCGCGCCATACTGATTGACAACGACCTTGCCGAGGCGTGGCTTTCCGCCGGGCTCATCTACTACGAAATGGAACAGTTTTCTCTGGCGGAAGAATCCTACAAGGCCGCCATACTGCGGAATGACGAAGACCCCAACGCATGGAATAATCTGGGCGTTCTCTATTTTATCGAAGGAAGTTACGAAGAGGCCCGCTGCTGTTTTGAACAGGCTGTAAGCCTCCACCCTCTTTTTCATGATGCCCTGGTAAATCTGCGGGATACCTGCAGGGAGCTTGAAGATTACCGGGCAGCAGGGGAATTTGGCCGCATCATCGCCGGGTTGAAAAGTTCCAACTATTCAGGAAGCCGTCCGGGAGGCGGTTTTTAGCGGGGCCCTTTTGAATATACTCTACATTGCTGAACTTGTGGGCAAGGCGGGGATTTACGCCCTTAAAAAAGGCCTGCCGGAACTGCGGAAAATCCACGACCCAGACATGGTCATCGTAAACGCCGATGGCGCTACAGGCGGCTGGGGCCTTGGCCGCAATCACGCCGCCTATATACGCAAGCTCGGCGCCGATGTGCTTACCACCGGCGAATGTTGTTTTTACAAGAAAGACCTGGTTCAAAATATGGAAAAACTTCCCTATGTACTCAGGCCGGACAATCTGAATCCCGCCGCGCCGGGTTTCGGTTCCAGAATATACAATGCGGGCGGCCGTAAGATAGCCGTGGCGGTAATGCTGGGCCAGAGCGGCTTCTCAAGGCTGCACGGGGACAACCCCTTTATAAAAATGCCGGTGCTTTTGGAAAGGCTCAGACATGAAACGCCCTTCATCATCGTTGATTTTCATGCTTCGGCAACGGCGGAGAAACTCACCTTTTTTGCCGCCGCCGACGGGCGCTGTTCCGCGGTGATAGGTTCCCATACAAGGGTTCAGAGCGCCGACGAAACCATACTGGCCGGGGGAACGGCGGTAATCTGCGACGCGGGCAGGACCGGAAGTCTTGACTCTGTAGGCGGCTCCGACCGCGAAACCAAAATCAAGGAATACCTTTCAGGCATACCTGACTGGACCAGGGAAGCCTGGGACAGGCCGGAATTGCAGGGCGTACTGCTCTCCCTTGACGACAAGGGCAGGGCCGTATCCATAGTACGCATACGCCACCCGGTTCCCGACGCGCCCCAGGCCGCGGGCGATGACGAAGCGCCGCGTGACGAAGAACATGACGGAGCGCATAATGCGTGAGGCGGGCCAGGTGCTTGAGATTAAAGGGCCTGAGGTAAGGGTGCTGGGGAGGGCCCCGGAAGACGCCTGTTTCGGCTGTATGAATATGGAATGTAAGGGCCATAATCATGTTTTTACCGCCCTCAATCCGCACAAGTTTCCCCTTAAAGCCGGGGACTGCGTGGAGCTTGAGATACAAAGGGGCGCGGGCCTGCTTGAAGCCGGTTTGTCGCTTTTTATTCCCCTGCTTGCCTTCATCGCCCTGTACGGCCTTTCTCCCCTGCTCTTTCCGGGGATAGGCGCGATGAGAACAGTTCTGGGGTTTATTGCCCTGCTTGCCGCCGCGTTGGGGGTGATTCTGTTCAGAAAAATTAATCCGCCGGGGAGGCTTCCCCGGGTGGTCGGCGCGGAAGGCCGGAACGATGCGGTGTCAAACATGCTTCCCGGAAAAAACGGAAGTATAGAAGGAGTATAGTATGCGAAACCCAAGAAGCTATGTGGATATGGGCAGCATCTTTGACCAGATATTCGACGCGGCCCAGAATTTCAGCGACGAATTCCAGAGAAATTTCAATCACTTTGACGGGTTCGGAGGCCGGTCCCACCCTGACGAGAATGTGGACTTTTACCCAAATTATTCCTATCCGCCGATGAATGTTTATATGCAGATAGACCGGAGCATGACATTTGAATTCGCCCTGGCCGGCTTTGACGAAAAAAACATCAGCCTTTCCTTTCAGGGTGACTATATGACGTTTTCGGCCCGCATAGGCGACGAAAATCTCCCCGAAGAAAACATCCGCTATTTTAAGCGGCGCCTTAAACTCAAGGATATAGAAAAACAGAAGTACTATGTGCCCCTGGACAGGTACGCCCAGGACAAGGTCAAGGCGGTATACAAAAACGGCATACTCAGGGTTGTGGTTCCCCCAAGGGAAGAACAGACCCAAAACGACGGCATAAAGATCGAAATCATAAAAGAAGAGCCGTAAGGGGCTGTTCTAAAAGGGCCTCTTACTCCCTGGCAAGAACGGCGACAGATGAACTTGAACCTATGCGGTCCGCGCCGGCGCTGATAAAGGCTTCCATTGCTTCCCTGGTCCTGATGCCGCCTGATGCCTTTATCTTTACGCCCGGGGCAAGGTGCTTTCTGAAAAGTATCACATCGTCAAGCACGGCGCCGGAAGAGCCAAAGCCCGTGGATGTCTTGATATAGTCGGCGCCGGCGTCGCTTACAAGGCCGCAGAGTTTTATTTTTTCGTCGGTATCAAGATAGCAGGTCTCTACAATCACCTTGAGAATATGCTTCCCCGCGGCTTCGCGGAGGGTTCTTATCTCGGAAAGAACCGCGTCAAAATTGCGGTTCTTTACCTCGCCCACATTGATGACCATATCGACTTCGGAGGCGCCGCTTGCTATGGCGTCCCGGGCCTCAAATGCCTTGACGGCGGTTACATTGTAGCCCAGGGGAAAGCCGATGACGGTGCATATACACACGCCGCCAAAGGCTTCTTTTATGGGTTTGACATAACAGGGGGGCACACAGACGCTGGCGGTTTTGTAACGGACAGCCTCATAACAGAGCTTGTCGATTTCCGCCCAGGAGGCCGAAGCCTTGAGCAGGGTATGGTCTACCCTGGCAAAAATTTCTTCGTTTGTCATAGTTTGGGTACAAAGGCAGGGGATATTCCCGAATAATCGTTGTCGATTTTAAGGGAATCGAGAATCTGGGAAATCTGTCCCCGGTGATGGGTTCCGTGGGCGGTAACTTGCTGGAGCATAAAGGCGACAGGAACCGAAGGAGGATTGCCCTTATACCAGGCGAGCGTTACCGGGGCGTTAAAGTCGCTTTCCCGCAGGGAAGAAACAAACTGTATGTACGCATCATCGGCTGTCTCGAAGGAGGCTCCCAGGGCCTTCCACTGCCCGGCGTCAAGCCCGCCCTGGGGCACCGTGACGGACCCAAGGGCGGACAGGGCTGCCAGGGCGGGACTCCCGCCAAGGGCATCCTTCATCATACCCAGGAGAAAAACCGTACCGCCCAGGGTATGAACAAAAAGGCCGGAGAGGCTCTTGTAGTAACTCCCCCTGTCTTTTTCCCGCTCTTCGTTGGAAAGGCCGTCAAGAATCGCGTAGACCGTCTTGTCCGCTTCTTTGTTGAACTTCGCAAAGGTAATAAATAGTTCTTTCATTTTACTCACCGTATAAAGAATCTAAGTACAAAAACCACGAACAACGCCATGGTTACAAAGGATATTTCCCTGAATCTGAAGGTTACGATCTTGAGTATCACATAGCAGAGCATACCGTACACTATGCCCTCGGCTATGCTGTAGGTAAAGGGCATCATCACTATGGCCATAAAGGCCGGTATGCCTTCGGTAGGATCGGAAAAATCAATGCTGACTACCGACCTCATCATGAAGAAACCGACCATAATCAGCGCGGGAGCCGTGGCCGCGCTGGGGATGAGCAGGAAAACAGGAGAAAGGAACAGGGCCAGAAGAAAAAGCAGGGCTGTGGTCAGGGCGCTGAGTCCGGTACGTCCTCCGGCGGCGACACCGGCGGTGCTTTCAACATAACTGGTTACTGTACTGGTTCCCAGGACCGCGCCGGCAACGGTTCCCAGTGCGTCGGCGAGCAGGGCCTGTTTGACCCTGGGTATGTTTCCGTCCTTGTCGATGAGTTTTGCCTGGGTGGTAACGCCCACCAGGGTTCCTACGGTGTCAAAGATATCAACAAAGAGGAAGGTAAAAAACACGGTAAAAAACTTAAAGCTCAAAACGGAAGAAAAATCAAACTTAAAGAGAAGCGGAGACTCAGGAAGGGCAATGGGGCTCCAGCCCTGGGGTATGTCCGTAAGGCCGAAGGGTATGCCTATGACGGCGGTAATCAATATGCCCAATAGTATGGAACCGGGAATATTGTTCGCGTAGAGGCCGATGGTGATTATAAGGCCGATAAGGGCAACCAGGGCGCTCCCGGAACTGATGTTCCCAAGTTCTACCAGGGTGGATTCGTTGGGAATAATTACCCCGGCGTTTTTAAGGCCGATGAGGGCTATAAAAAGCCCTATGCCCACCGCCACGGCCCGTTTGAGGTTCATCGGAATGGACTGGATAATCAGTTCGCGGACATTCACCAGGGAAAGCAGCACGAAAAGTATGCCTTCGAGGAACACCGCGGTAAGGGCGATCTGCCAGGAATATCCCATACGGTCAACAACGGTAAAGGTAAAGAAGGCGTTAAGACCCATGCCCGGAGCCAGGGCCACAGGCAGATTGGCCGCAAAGGCCATCACCAGGGTGGCAAAAGCCGATGACAGCACCGTAGCGGTAAATACAGACGCGGCGGGCATGACATTGCCGGGGGTTCCGACGTCAATACCGATAAGGCCCAGCATATTCGGGTTTACCGCCAAAATGTACGCCATAGTAAGAAAGGTTGTTAAACCGGCGACCAGCTCCCTGGAAAATGTAGTACCATGCTCCTGAAGTCTGAATATTTTTTCCATAATATCCTCCTTAATATAACCGAGGAGAGTTATACGAGAAAGAGCCTGGTTCTCCCGGACCAGGCTCCGTTTCGTTTTAGTTTAGTGTAAATTCTACTTTAAGTACAGCGCCCTGGCGGTATACTTGGTATGGAGCAGCTCATGGGCTTTGTGGCCATTGGGTTCGCCGAGGAACTCATCATACACCTGCTTTATGAAAGGGTTCTGATGGGAACAGCGAATCGCTGAATGTTCGTCATCGGCATAGGTGCCCGCGCTGCGCCGGCTGCGTACCTCATCGGTGCCGCCATAAGGCTGGCCGCCTCCTGAGATACAGCCGCCCCGGCAGGCCATGACTTCCACAAAGTGATAGGGAACTTCCTGCCCCGCGGCCTTGGCGTTCCGTATTCTGTCAAGTACGGCGGCTATATTGCCCATCTGGTGCGCCACGGCTATGCGTATTTTGGTTCCGTTGCCAAAGTCAACCTCCGCCTCCTTGACCCCGTCGAGACCCCGGACAGGAAGAAAATTAACGTCCTTGAGTTCCTTCTTGGTAACCAGGAAATAGGCGCTCCGCACCGCGGCTTCCATGACGCCGCCGGTAACGCCGAAGATGGTTCCGGCGCCGGTATAGGGCCCCATGGGGCTGTCGGCATCCTCATCGGGAAGATTGAGTATGTCAATGCCCGCCTGCTTGATCATGCGGGCGAGTTCCCTGGTGGTTATCACAATGTCTACATCATTACCCGTATTGGCGCCGAGGAACGAGGCGGCGCTCTTCATGTCGCTGTTGCGGTTTATCTCCCATTTTTTGGCCGTACAGGGCATGACCGAGACCGAATAGATTTTTTCCGGGTCTATGCCGGCCTTGCCGGACCAGTAGGCCTTAATCATGGCTCCCATCATCTGCTGGGGCGACTTGGCGGTGGAGAAATTGGGTATCATGTCATTGTAGTATTTCTCCATGTAATCAACCCAGGCGGGACAGCAGCTGGTAATGAGGGGTATATCGGCCTTGCCGCCCCCCGCCGCTTTTGTAAGCCGGCTGACCAGTTCGGTTCCCTCTTCCATGATGGTAAGATCAGCGGAAAAGTTGGTGTCAAAAACAGTCTTAAAGCCCAGACGCCTCAGGGCGGCGTATATTTTTTTGGTGAATACGGTTCCGGGGGGCAGGCCGAATTCCTCGGCCAGGGCGACCCGTACCGCCGGCGCTATCTGCACCACGGAATGTTTGTTGGCATCCTGAAGGGCCCGCCATACCTTAACCGTATCATCACGCTCGTAAATGGCCCCCACAGGACAATGGGCGGCGCACTGGCCGCACTTGATACAGGGGCTTTCTCCCAGGGGCGTATCCGCGGCGCTGGCTATGCGGCCCTTGATGCCCCTGCCTAAAAATTCCAGCGCCCAGACGTTCTGCATCTCCTGGCATACCTTGACGCAACGGCCACAGCGTATGCACTTCTCGGGATTAAGAACAATGGCCGGATTGGAGTCATCTATGGGAAGGCCGTTAAGCACCTTGCGGTAGGGGGTCTCCCGTATGCCGAAATCAGCGGCCAGGGCCTGGAGTTCGCAGTTGCCGTTCCGGGGACACTGGAGACAATCGCTGGGGTGGTTGGAAAGTATCAGTTCCAGCACGGTGCGCCGTACCGCTATGATCTCAGGATCATGGGTGATGACGCTCATGTTTTCAGATACCGGCGTAGTGCAGGCCCTGACCATCTTGGGAGAACCTTCCATGCGCACAACACAGAGACCGCAGGCCGCCCAGGGCGGGAGGTCGGGGTTGTAGCACAGGGTGGGTATCTTTACATTGACTTTTCTGGCCGCGTCCAGAATGGAACTTTCGTCCTCAGCCTGAACCTGAATGCCGTTTATTTTAAGGTTTACCATGTATCTCTCCATCAACTTTTGGCTATGGCGCCGAATTTGCAACTCGTGAAACACTGACCGCATTTGATACACGCATTCTGGTCTATCACATGGGCCGACTTTTTCTCCCCCGTAATGCAGTTTGCCGGACAGTTCCTCGCGCAAAGGCCGCAGCCTATGCACTTTTCGGCAAGTATCTCATAACGGACAAGATGTTTGCATTTGCCGGAACGGCACTTTTTGTCCCGTATATGTTCAAGGTACTCATCCCTGAATTTCCGTACCGTGGACAGGGTGGGATTGGCCGCCGAACCGCCGAGCATACAGAGGCTGGCCTTGGTCATGGCGGTGCCTATGGACTCAAGCCTGTCCAGGTCCTCCTCCTCCCCGTTGCCCCTGGCGATTTTTTCCAGGATATTGAGTATCTGGGTGGTGCCGATGCGGCACGGCGAACATTTGCCGCAGGATTCGTCAACGCAGAAATCCATATAGAACCTGGCAACGTCAACCACACAGTCATCCTCGTCCATGACTATCATGCCCCCGGAACCCATCATGGAACCCATGGCGGCGAGGCTTTCGTAGTCTATGGGCGTATCAAGATTGACATCGGTAATGATGCCCCCGGAGGGGCCGCCGGTCTGGACGCCCTTGAATTTTTTGCCGTCCCTGATACCGCCGCCTATCTCAAAAATAATCTCCCGTAATGTCGTGCCCATGGGAACTTCTACCAGGCCGGAATTTTTTACCTTGCCGGTAAGGGCAAAGACCTTGGTCCCCTTGGATTTTTCGGTTCCTATTTTTGAAAGCCAGGCCCCGCCCTTGGCGGTAATAACCGGTATATTGGCAAGGGTCTCGACATTGTTGATGATGGTGGGCCTCTGCCACAGCCCCTTGTTCGCCGGGAATGGCGGTTTGGGAACCGGCATTCCCCTGCTGCCTTCCACCGATTTAATCAGCGCCGTTTCCTCGCCGCAGACAAAAGCGCCCGCGCCCAGGCGTATCTCTATGTCAAAATCAAAGCCTGAGCCGAGTATGTTTTTGCCCAAAAGACCGTAATCCTGGGCCTGGGAAAGGGCCGTCTTGAGACGCTCGATGGCAAGGGGGTACTCGGCCCTGATATACACAAAACCCTGATGGGCGCCTATGGCCTTGCCGGCGGTTATCATGCCCTCAATGACCGAATGGGGATCGCCTTCGATGGTGGACCGGTCCATATAAGCGCCGGGGTCGCCTTCGTCGGCATTGCATATAACGTACTTGATGTCTCCCTGGGCCTTGCGGGCAAGGTCCCACTTGAGCCAGGTAGGAAAGCCGGCGCCGCCGCGGCCCCTGAGGCCCGAGGCTTTCATTTCGCCGATAAGCTGTTCGTCTGTCCATTCAAAAAGAGCCTTCTCAAGGCCCGAATACCCTTCGCGGGCTATGTATTCGTCAATGCTTTCGGGATTGATGACGCCGCAGTTTCTGAGTACCACGCGGAACTGCTTCTGGTAGAATTCAATATCCTCGACAGCGGCCTTTTTCTTTCTGTTTTCGTCGTTCTTATACAGAAGCCGGGGAACTTCCCTGCCCTTGACAATCTGTTCGGCGATGATTTCGGCGGCATCCTCGGGTTTTACTTCAATATAAAAGGAATCTTCGGGAAGCACCTTGACTATGGGGCCTTTTTCGCAGAAGCCGAAACAGCCTGTCTTGACAATCTGAACCTCGCCCTTGACACCCTGCTTCTCTGCCTCGGCAATGAGCCTTTCGTAAATCGCAGCGCCCTTGTTTGACTCGCAGGCAGTACCGCCGCAGGTCAGTATATAGTGGTTATACGCCATACCGCCCCCCTAACCCATGATGTCGGCTGAAGGCCGGTCAAGAATGTGATTATCCAAAAGCTCTTTTCCGACAAGATGCTTTTTGACTATCTGTTCGGCTACGGCGGCATCAACCCTGCCGTAGATGACCCTGGGCATGCCGGGGGCTATTACTTCCACGGTAGGTTCGGAGTGGCAGAGTCCCATGCATCCTGTCTGGCGCACCATGACAGTGTCAACCAGATTGTAGCTGTCCAGGGCCTTTATAAAGGCATCCAGGGTTATCTTTGCACCCGCGGCGATACCGCAGGTTCCCATACCGACTATGACCTGCACTTCCTTGCCTTCGGCATCCCGCTTGCGCAGATCATTCTTTTTGGAATCCCTGAGTTTACGCAGATCTTCCAGGCTCATTTTCCCCATGTTAAAACTCCTCTCTCAATGTACAAAATTTTACGCCAGGCGCCTTTGCCCCGCGACCTCCAAATATGGAAGTTTTTAGGGATTCCTTCAATCTTCTGTTTCTATGGACCGCAAATACCGGTCCAGCAGCGCCAGGGAAGATCCGTCCTCCAGGTCTCCCAGGGCTTCGGTCAATTCTGATTTCCGCACCTCGTAATTATTTTTTCTGCCGTCCTTGTCAAAAAAACGGCGAACCACCACTTCTTCGGGACCGGGAAAAAGAAAAACAGTTCTGAAAAGCCCCGGCAGATCTCCCACAGGGGGAGTATCCACATTGGTAGTGTCAAACCAGGCGCTCACCGTGGTCCCCCGGCTCTTTTCTGATTGCAGATTCCAGCCGCCGCCGGACTGGGAAGCTGTCTGCATCAAAAAAGGAATCCCCAGCCCCACCTTGCGCTCAGGATGCTTTTGCCCGTCAGTGCCAAAAGGGTCCTTGGCCCTGTCCAGCTCCTCCCGGCTCATGCCCTTTCCGTTGTCCCGGACCTCAAAACGGAATTCCCTGTCGCTCTCCCGTACATCAAGTTCCACAAGAGCCGCACCCGACTCGGATGCGTTCTGCGTGATGTCAGTAACCAGGTCGCTCAAGGTAAAGTGCATACAAACTCCCATACGCGGCGTTCTGTGCCGCCGTAAGTCCGGGTGACGGTCCGGCCCTTTTTAGAGGTTCCGGTATTTGGCGATAATTCCGGGCAGTTGGGCCTTGGTAAGTTTTCCGTAGGTATCGGTACCCACAGTCATAACCGGCGCGAGACCGCAGCAGCCAACACAGCGCACCGGATCAAGAGAAAAAAGACCGTCATCACTTACGCCGCCCTCTTCGAGACCCAGCAGGGTTTTTACTTCTTCAATCATATCCTGCCCGCCCCTGAGATAGCAGGCGGTTCCCAGACATACGGAGATTCTATGCTTCCCCGGTTTGGTAGTTTTGAAAAAATGATAAAAAGTAATGACCCCGTAAATTCTCGCCAAAGGAATACCGCTGAGGAGGGCAAGGTTTTCCGCCGCATTCCGGGAGATAAACCCGAAGGTCTCCTGAATCTTGTGCAGCATCATAATAAGGCTGCCAGGCTTTACCTTCCATTCTTCGATAAACGCGGAAAGCTCCTGGGGGAATTCACTATCCCCGGTAGAAATACTCTCTGCTGCTTTGATTTTTGTCTCCATGACTTCCCCCATAATTTTTATTTTACATTGCTTGTGCCAAATTGGCAAGAAAAAAACAGGGACAATGTGGAAATTTTAATCATATATTGGATTTTTTTACGGAACGTGTTCAAAAAATTAAAATTTGAAATAGCTTTTTGTTATAAATGAATCGTAAAAAAGATTTCTATAATAAGTTATAGATAAAATTATAATTTAAGCAAGCCGTGTTCCAAAAAGGCTCCTGTCGAATAACATGTCATTATGTTAGTTGAAACTTACTTTTGAAACTCCGCCGGACCGCGCATCAGGCCGTTATGCGCTATAAAGCCCTGAGAAACCGTACCGGGGGCACAGCGGCTTGCCTGGCGCTGGCTATTGTTGTATTATGCAGGCGGGTGTCGTAGCAAATGAAACGGATAATAATCTGTTGTTTCTTTTTTATTACCGCGTTTAATGGTATTTCGCAAATACGGTCAAAATCCGATGGCAATGGGACTTTTGACGCATATCCTGATCACCCCAGAGAGTATATTGTTACT
>JAIRXO010000045.1 GCA_031268255.1 Spirochaetaceae bacterium | reverse complement strand
CCGGGATGGCAGGGAAAGGGACCTGGTTGTCGGCGGGAGGCACGATGTCTGTATATGTCCGAGGATAGTGCCTGTTGTTGAGGCCATGACCGCCCTGGTGCTTGCCGATCTTTTACTGCTTGCCCGAAATGATCGCCTGTAGTTTGTGGATAGTTCAGCCTTTTCTCAGGTAGAGGGGCGTGGAAGTCATTTCTTTGTCATCTATGTAAAGGGCGAAATTGACGACCCCGCTGGATTTGAACTGCAGATTGGATATGGAAAAGACCAGGTGGGAGACGGCGCTGGCGTTGCCTACGCCCTTTACCTCGATACGCCCCGCTACCGGCTCTATGCTCATGCCGCCGTCGAGGTCCCTGGTTTCTATTCTGAAATTGTGGCTGCCGAATTCCCAAAGGTCATAGCGTATGCGTATAACTATAAAGAGGTGGGGATGTACGCAGGGAAATTCCCTGGCTATGATGGTGTCAAATGTTCCCACGATGGTAAGTTTGCCTCCGTTTTCCTGGGCAAAATCGCAAAGGGTAAAAAGTTCGGTCCTCATTAGGCGTCCTTTAAGTTTCCTGGGTTACTTTTTGACAGACGACGCGGTTTCTTCCGGCCTTTTTCGCTTCGTAAAGGGCCGCGTCGGCGACGGTGATAAGTTCATCCATAAAGCTCTGGTCATGGGGAATTTTCCCCTCCGGCGCCACGCTGACTCCGAAACTCGCGGTAACAGTCAGGCTCCTTTCTTCCCAGTTAAGGGGGCTTGAGGCTATGGTCTCCCGTATTCTTTCCACGATGTGGCCTGTAGACTCAAGGGTGGAATTGCAGAACAGAAAAATAAATTCCTCCCCGCCGTAGCGGCCCATAAAGTCGCTTTTCCGCAGTATCTGGCTTATGACCTTTACCACATGCTGAAGCGTTGCGTCCCCCGCCAGGTGGCCGTAGGTATCGTTAAAAGCCTTGAAGAGGTCAATGTCCATGATGGCCAGGCAGCAGGGTATCCTCCGTATGGCCGCGGCCTCGAATTCGGCAAAGGCCCGGTCAAGAAAGGATCGCCGGTTAAGGGCGCCGGTCAAGGGATCATGGCTGGCCAGGTATTTGAAGCGGGTCTCGCTTTCCTTGAGCGCGTCCATGGCCTCGTTGCGGAGGCTGACTTCGTTTCTGAGATTGGAGGTGAGTATCTCAAGGGCATGCTCTTTTTTCTGCAGGGCGTTGAGGGTTTCGTCGAGCTGCGTAACCATGTTGTTAAAAGCGTCGGAAAATTCCCCCAGAAATTCAACCCGCTGGGTAAAGTCGCCCTGTTCTACCTGCTTGACCTGCCAGACCATGTGGCGCAGATGGGCCTGGAGGGATTTGAGGCAGCCGGCTATAAAGCCCCTGCTCTTTATTGTCTGGGAAAGATCTCCTGATGAAAAGGCAAAGAGGGTCTCGCGTAACTGGGTTATCTGTTCGTGGAGTTCCGCCAGGCCGGGTATGTCTTTGAGGCTGTCGTCAAGTTCAGGAAGCTGCCCGTGGTTAATGAGTTTTGTAATATGTTCGAGGACAGAAGATTCCTGATTATCAGGCATTTCCTACCGATCCGGGCTGGTGTGCCGGGCGTCAAAACGGCAGGTCCGTGATCCGGTACACCAGCAGTCTACTTCTTCAACCTTAAAGTTCTTTCCGCTGAAGGATTCCAGTATGCCCTGGATAAAGCCTTCATCATAGACGCAGATGACATCGGATGTATCGGGAAGACCGGAGCAGTCGAGGTCCTCGTCAACGGTAAAGATAAAGTGGCCCCTGTCAGGTTCGGCTGTTTCGACCCTGAAGATGCCTATGCCGAAGGTGGTAAAGTTTTCCTGTATCTTGGTTGACAGCTCTCCCACGTTTTTCGCGTCGCTGAGGAATTGTGCAAAAAAGGCCTTCCCCGCGAGGACTCCCGCGTCCCTGAAGAGTATATCGGCCGTTTCGGTTCCGTAACGCTGCTCCAGAATATCCCGTAAGGTAAACTGAAACAGACGGTACACTTCTACCCGGGTATTCGGCCCCAGGCTTGGACGGGCAAGCCCCATGTCGGCGCCGACTGTGTCATCCCAGGAAAATTGGTACTTTCGCTTTGAATTTGTCATATTATTTCTCTCTGACAATAGTATACATCTATGCGAATTATTGGGCAATAGGGTATACTCAAGACAGTATTATGACTGATTTTGTCCATCTTCACGTCCATTCCGATTATTCCCTCCAGGACGCCGCGGTCTCGGTAACGAGCCTCGCGGACAGGGCGGAAAAACTGGGAATGAAGCACCTTGCCCTCACCGATCACGGGAATATGTTCGGCGCCATGGAATTTATCGCCGCCTGCGAAGAAACCCTTGACGAAAAGGGAGAACATGTCAAGCGGAAAAACCCCGTCAAGCCCATCATAGGCTGCGAGGTGTACGTCGCTCCGGGGTCCCGTTTTGAAAAAAAAGGCGCAGAAGGCGACAATAAATACTACCATCTGGTACTTTTGGCGGCGAGCCGTGAGGGTTACTTTAACCTGGTTAAGCTCTGTTCCTTTGCCTATACCGAAGGGTTTTACCACCGTCCCCGGGTTGACGATGAACTTTTATCCGTATACCACAACGGCATCATCGCTCTGTCCGCCTGCGTGTCCGGGGAAATACCCCGGCTTATCCGGGCGGGAAAAATTGACGAGGCAGAGGCCAAGGCCCGCCGTTACCGGGATATTTTCGGCGACGACAATTTTTACCTTGAGATACAGGACCACGGAATTCCCGCCGCGTGGCTCAAGGGCGCCTTGTCCCAGAAAGATATAAACGACGCGGTCGCGGGCATATCCCTGCGCACGGGTATTCCCCTGGTGGCTACCAATGATGTTCACTACCTTAAACAGGAGGACGCTGTTTCTCACGATATACTCCTGTGCATAGGCACCGGCAAGCAGCGCAGTGAGGAGAGGCGCAAGAAGTATTACGGGGACCAGTTCTACCTCAAGAGCGGAGACGAAATGGCCGCTCTCTTTCCCGAATACCCGGAGGCCCTGAGCAATACGCTGCGTATCGCCGAACGCTGTTCCGCCGATATTCCCCGGGTCAGGATAGAGGACCTTCCCCAATACCTTCCTGAATTTAAGATCCCCCCCGGTTTCGCGGAACCGGATGCGTACCTGCGCCACCTTGTCCTCAAGGGCCTTCCCGAACGCTATCCCGTGGAAAAGGCAGAGGGCGGATCGCGCTGGGAGGAGATACAGGAGCGGGCCGGGTACGAGCTTGACGTAATAATCAAAATGAATTTTACCGGCTACTTTCTTATCGTGGCCGATTTTATCAACTGGGCCAAGGAACGGGACATTCCGGTCGGGCCGGGCAGGGGTTCGGGGGCGGGGTCCATTGCGGCCTATTCCCTTAAAATTACCGACATTGATCCCCTTAAATACGATCTTCTCTTTGAACGCTTTCTTAACCCCGAGCGGCGGTCCATGCCCGACTTTGACGTTGACTTTGCCAACGAGGGCCGCGACGACGTTATACGCTATGTTACCGAAAAATACGGCAAGGAAAGGGTGGGGCAGATAATTACCTTTGGAACCCTGGGGGCCAAGCAGGTAATCAAGGACGTGGCCCGGACCCTTTCCATATCCATACCAGAGTCGGAGATGATCACGCGGCTCATTCCCAACGGCCAGGGGGTTACTCTGGCAAAGGCCTTTGCCGGAGAACCAAAGCTGGCCGAATTGGAGGAGGACAGCCGGTATACCGAACTCTTTACCCTGGCCCGCAAACTTGAGGGCCTTAACCGCCACGCCAGTCTCCATGCCGCCGGGGTGGTCATAGGCAAGAGCGACCTTGCCCAATACGTTCCCCTGTACCGGGACCCCAAGACAGGTTCCGTGGCCACCCAGTATACGATGGGGTATCTGGAAAAATGCGGCCTCGTAAAAATGGACTTTTTGGGCCTCAAGACCCTGGATGTTATCAAGCACACCGAACAGTTGATCCGCCAAAGGGGCGGGGAATACTCAGATTTCAGCGTTCAGAATATACCCGAGAGCGGCACAAAGGAATCAGACGCGGTTTTCAGGATGCTCGGCGAGGGCAGGAGTTTTGAAGTATTCCAGTTTGAATCCGAGGGCATGCGGAATATTCTCAAGCAGGCAAAGCCGTCGAGCATCAAGGAACTTATCGCCCTTAACGCCCTCTACCGGCCAGGGCCCATGGACAACATACCCCAGTTTATCGACTCCAAGTGGGGCCGCAGGGCCATTGAGTATCCTGACCCTTCGCTGGAAGAAGTCCTTAAAGAAACCTACGGGGTCATCACCTAACAGGAACAGGTCATGCAGGTGGCCCGCATCATAGCCGGTTTTACCCTGGGCCATGCCGACGAACTCCGCCGGGCCATGGGTAAAAAAAACCTGGAAAAAATGGTCAAGGAAAAGGAGCAGTTTATAGCCGGAGCCCTTGAGCGGGGCTACAGCGGGAAAAAGGCCGATGAAATTTTCGAACTCCTCATTCCCTTTGCCGGCTACGGGTTTAACAAGAGCCACGCCGCGGTCTACGCGGTTGTGGCCTATAAGACGGCCTACCTCAAGGCGAACTTTCCCGTAGAATTCATGGCGGCAAATCTTACCAACGAAATATACAGCACCGACAAGGACAAGCTCTCGGCGTGTATAGACGAAACCCGTAAGATGGGGATTCCCATAGACCCCCCTGATGTCAACAGGTCGGAAAAGTTTTTTGCCGTGGTCGGCGGCCGCATCGTGTACGGCTTTCTGGGCATCAAGGGCCTGGGAGAAGGCGCCGCCTGCGCCATTGTCGATGGAAGAAAAGAAGGCCCCTATAAGGACTTTATGGATTTTCTTAACCGCCTTGACATCAAACTTGTGGGCAAGAGCGTCATAGAGCGCCTCATCCTTACCGGGGCCTTTGACAACCTGGGCGTCTCCAGGGAAAACCTCAGGGGCAATCTGGAAAGGACGGTGGACTACGCCCAGAACATCAAGGACGACAAAAAGTTCGGCCAGACAAGCCTGTTTGGAGAATTGGGAGAACAGGAATACCCTGATTTTGTATTTGAGAATTTTCCCGAACCGGACCGGGCGGAAAAACTCAAAACAGAAAAGGAACTAATCGGCTTTTACTTTTCCGGCCATCCCATGGATGAGTACAGGGAACTCTGGCAAAAGGCGGTCCGCGTCGATCTGGGCAATCCCGGCACTCTTTCAGGCGGAAGCTGCATACTGATCGGAATTATCAAGTCGCTTAAAACCATTGTGAGCAAGAGTGGAAAAATGGCCTATGCGGTTCTTTCCGATTATAACGGCGAGATAGAAGTTACCTTCTTCCCCAGGACCTGGGAAAACTGCCAGGACAAAATCGAAGTTGACAAAGTTGCCATACTCAAGGGAAAAATCGAATACCAGCGGGACAGGGAAAGGCGCAGCTTTGTGGCAGGTGAATGTCTGGGAATCAATGATGTCGAAGATGCCGCGCGGGATACCAGTGCCCAGGACCGCAAGTGGGACAAGTACCGGAATATACGAAACTATTCAAAGGAACTGGACGTACATCTTTTGGACCTCGGTTCCCCGGCAAAAGCTATAGCGGGCAGCTATACCGCCATAGGCGCCCTCAAGTCCCTGCGGCTCCATACCGACAAGAATGGCCATGAAATGGCCTTTGGAACCCTCGAGGATTACCAGGGCGCGGTGGATGTGGTCTTTTTTTCACGGGCCTGGAAAAACTGCAAGGCCCTGGCCGCGGAGGATGAGATCATGGCCTT